>CAJXGR010000159.1 GCA_913053665.1 uncultured Spirochaetia bacterium | reverse complement strand
AGGGATCAAACTTTTCATGCCTGTCATTTTTAGTGGTCTCCTTTTGATTTCTGTGGTACTGGGTATCATTCTTACTTTTACGGACAAAGAGAAATCCCGTTCCACTAAAATAACCAGTTTACCCTTCTCTCAGAGGAAGAATGCCATTAAAGTCATCAATATTTACAATATCATTGAATACGAGAAAATGGTGCCTTATGTCCTGTCAAGCCTAAGGATAGCCCAAAAGTCCAATAACATTAAAGGGGTCATTCTGAGGATCAATTCAGGAGGCGGAACGGTTGGCGCTAGCCAGGAGATATATCGCCGTATCCTACGGTTCAAAGCTGATTTACGGAGGATGAAAAAAGCAAACCCATCAGCTGAGATCAAACCAGTGGTGGCCGTCATGGGTGATATTGCCGCTTCAGGAGCCTATTACATCGCCTGTTCCACCGATAGAATCATTGCCAGACCGGGAACTCTTACGGGTAGCATTGGTGTTATCATGAACAGCTTTACTTTTAAGAAGCTTTTTGATAAAGTGGGAATTAAACAAGAGATTGTGAAAAGTGGAAAATTTAAAGCGATCGGTTCAGCTATTGGACGTGACAGGCGGCCTGAAGAGACCGAACTTCTTCAGGATATTGTGGATGAAACGTACAAACAGTTCTTCAATGCTGTACTCAACGGTCGTAATGCTGTTTTAGCCAAAGATAAAAGGCTTGATAAAGATTTTTTAAGAAGATATGCTGACGGACGTATCCTTAATGGAGAATTTGCCCGTAAAATACATTTAATCGATCAGTTGGGCGGCCTGGAAGAAGGTGTTGAGCAGATTAAAGTATTGTATCAAAAAATGAATAATGGCAAAAAGCTTGGCTCACTCACCCTCATTGAGGACAATAAATCTCCGTTACTTCAACTCATACAATTACTTGGAAATAGAAGTCATGCATCTCTTTCTGTCACGGACTTTATAAAGAACTATTCTCAAGGAGTCCCACTCTATCTTTACACCGGTTGGAAAGGTCGTTAATCTAATGTATTCTTTTTCTATCTCCCTTTATGCCCTGATCCATAGGCCAATTGCTAGTGTTAAAGATAGACTGGAAAGGAATGATCCTAATTTCCTGACCTTCACGTCTATCCTGATTCTTATGATGGCTTCCAGTCAGTATATTGGGTTTCTTTATGCCTTCAATATTGGATCAAGCCTGTCAACGTTTACTTACATCATCCTAATGGCCTTTTATGGTGGGTATTTCTTCCTGGTGACCTTTGTAGAAAGTGCTGTCACTGGACATTTTTTGAAGCATCGCAATGTAACACCTTTCCACTTCGGGTCAAAGCAGGTTTTTTTGCTGGTATCCCTGTCCTACTTTCCTTATCTCTTTTTCCCAGCCGCATCTCTTTTTTCTAATGGGCTTTCACAGGGGATTTACTGCTTGTTCATGATTTCCTTATTTATCTGGATGATCATTCTTCGTAAAAACCTTTTTCAAGAGTATAGCCAGTACTTTACTGTGTCACCTTGGGTTTTAGTGCTTTTACCCCTCTTTGTTTATTTTGCTATTACTTTTCTCATTCTCTTTTTCCTGGGTTCATCTGTCGTTATCATGATCGTTCAAGGCTTACAGGATCTTATAGAACAAACACTTGGATCAGGCGGTCTATAGTACAGCTATATCTTCCTTAAGGCCTGATCAATATCATCGATTAAATCCTTCACATTCTCAATACCCACAGCATAACGGACAAGATTCTCTTTAATCCCAAGCTCCCGCCTCTGTTCTGTGGTCTGGTCATAATAGGATACAAGGCAGACCTGTTCAATCAAGCTTTCTACTCCCCCAAGACTTGGGGCTATGGATGGTATCTTGACCTGATCAATGAATTGGCTTGTTTTCTTCAGATCACCATCGATTTCAAAGCTCACTAACCCCCCAAATCCCCTCAACTGCTCTTTTGCTATAATATAGTCTGGATGGGACTCAAGGCCTGGATAATGCACCCTGACTATCTTTGGATGGGCTTCCAGATGTTTAGCCAATGCCAATCCGTTCTTATTTTGCTGTTTGAGACGTAAGGCAAAAGTTTTCAATCCCCGAATGAGCAAATAGGACGTATTGGCATCCAGTATTCCACCCAGTATCCCCCTGTAAAGCTTGATTTCATCCATAATCGGTGACTTATTCCCCACAATCACACCTGCCAGAAGGTCATTATGTCCTCCTAAATACTTTGTGGCTGAATGAGTCACCAAATCAACACCATAATCGAGGGGTCTCTGATTGTAGGGAGACGATAAGGTGCTGTCAATCATAGAAATCACATGATGCTTTTTAGCGACTGCAACAAACTTGACCAGATCAAGGACTCGTAAATAAGGGTTGGTCGGGGATTCCGAGATAATTAATTTGGTATTGGGCCGGATCGCCTTTTCAATGGCCTCATGATCTGGGTCTACAAGAGAATACTCTATTCCAAACTTGGACAGGATCTCCATAATGAATTGTCTTGTCCTTCGGTAAGAGTTATTCGTGATAATCATGTGGGATCCATTCTCTAACAAAGCAAACAGAGTGGTACAAATGGCGTTCATCCCACTGGAAAAAAGAAACGCCTCCTCACCTCCATCAAGATGAGCCAGTTTACTTTCCACAACATCCAAAGTGGGATTCCCGTATCGACCGTACTCCTCACGCGGTAAAGTCCCTTCCATATAGGAACAAAGCTCCTCAGTATCTTTAAAAACATAGGTGGATGCCTGAAAAATGGGGTTCGTAATCGAATTACCGTATTTGAATCGCTGTTCCCCCCCATGAACCGCTTGAGTCTCTATATTATTCTCTTCCATTTATATGTCCTTAGTCATTATTATTTCTTTGAATCCCTAGCCTAACCGCTTGAAAATAGTCTCTTTAATCTTATCTATATCAGGAGATAGATCAATGGGCATATTGGCGTAATGGGCATTGATCCCTTCAATTTTTTGTTGGTGATACTTTATTTTAAAATCCGTGAACTTCAAGCCATGAGCGGTTGAAATGACAACAACACTCTCACCTTTCGATATTGTATGCCTCTCAACCAACTTTAAAAGGACTGCTAAAGCCACTCCAGTGTGGGGGCAATTAAACATTCCCGTTCGATCCGCACGAGCCGAGGCATTTGCCAACTCTTCTTCTGAAGCCTGCTCAACAAGGCCATCAAATTCCTTTAATGTGTTGATAGCTTTTTTAACACTCACAGGATTGCCGATCTGGATGGCGTTTGCCAGTGTTTTCCCAGCCGTAATGGGATGAAAGTCTTCAAACTCTTTTAGGTAAGATAGATATAAGGGATTGGCTTTTTCAGCCTGTGCTAATACGATTTTAGGCCGCTTTTTAATAACCCCTAACTGTTCCATAAGGAGAAAGCCGTTCCCCAGGGCTGAGACATTCCCAAGATTCCCTCCAGGAATGATGATCCAGTCAGGAACCTTCCAATTCATCTGTTGGACGATCTCAATACTAATGGTCTTTTGTCCCTCAATTCTAAGGGAGTTCATGGAGTTTGCGAGATAAATGTTATTTTCATAACAGATCTCCCGAACAACCTTCATACAGCCGTCAAAATCGGTGTCTAAAGCCAGAACCAAGGCACCATTCGCCATGGGTTGAACCAGTTGGGCAGTAGACACTTTATCTTTTGGGAGAAATACGATAGCCGGGATTCCTGCAGTAGCACAATAAGCCGCGAGTGCCGCCGATGTATCCCCCGTAGAGGCACAGGCTACAGCGTTGATCTCTTTTCCATCGCTGATCATTTGCTTGACCATGGATACCAATACCGTCATCCCCAAGTCCTTAAAGGATCCTGTATGACTATTCCCACATTGTTTGATCCAAAGGTCGGGTATGCCGATTTCATTCCCAAAACGTTCAGCCCAAAACAGATTGGTATTTCCTTCATAGAGTGATACGATATTCTTGTCCTTTATCATAGGACAAACCCATTCTCGTTTACCCCATATAGCAGACCCATAAGGCCATGTATTATCCCTATAACGTTTATCGAACAGGTCCTTCCAATCATTGGCTGATTTTTTCTTAAGCTCATCCACATCATGAACGACCTCTAAAAGCTCTCCACACGTTTGGCAGGTGTATATAATTTCGTCCAACGCGTAAGTGGCTGAACAGCCCTCATTAATACATTGAAACCAGGCGCTATAGCCCATAAGTCCCATCCTTCATAAGTTTGATGTTAGATGTATGATTCATCTTCCAAGTCGTTTTGGAGCAAACAATATTCTGTAAAGTTAATAAAGTCAACGAAAATGACAACTGATTTATCGGTTTAAACTTCTTAACTTTTTTTTGCAAAAATAATGCTATTTTCTATATTTGAAAAAAGGGCAATGATAAATTCCTTACCGATGTAGGGATAGACCTATATGTCTATCCTCCTCCAGGGCAAACACACAGGTTTGCCCCCTACGAAAGTATCAGTCCATATTTTACCACTACCAAAAAAAGTTGTTTACCCGGAGTGTTCATTTTCATATTATTGACTGGATAAACATCATCTATGAGGTCTTATGAAATTATATCTTGTTCGTCATGGTCAAGCCAAAGATTCATCAGAAGATCCTGATCCTCCTCTCTCTGATTACGGCCAAAAAGAGGTGGATCATGTGGCTCAAAAGCTGAAAAAACATGACGTCCAAGTCCAGGCTGTTTATCACAGCAGGAAACTACGGGCCAAGGAGACTGCAATCACCCTAAGTGCCTCTTTGACAGCCATTGATGGGATTCTTGAACTTGATGGTTTACGTCCAATGGATCCAATAGAACCGATTATCCAATTGATTTCAGAGGAAAGTCACGATATAATGTTAGTTGGCCATCTCCCATTTATGAATTATCTAGCCTCTCATTTAACACAAATCGATGAGCAGGAGGCATTTATTCAATTTCCAACGGCTTGTATGATTTGTCTGGAAGAAGAAAGGGATCGTTGGGCTGTGACCCTGAGAATCACCCCAGACACTATCTGGTCACGTAGTTAAAGATTCTATCTGATACATCATCCAAAAAGCTGTCACTTTTTTTATACTTCTCATACTCAGTTTTAGCTTTCTCAATCTGGTTATCAATGAAGTTGCTTATCATATTCCATATATCTTCAAAATCTGCTATCGCACCATCATAAAGCCCCTCAAAAAAGCTACCAAGAAGAGAATCTTGATCTTCAGGAATAGCACCACCTAACAAATCCTCAAACCTATCTTTTAAAATACCTTTAAAATCCTCAATTGCTTTTTCATTGCCTTCATCCTTTAACCTTCTCAAAAAAGCAGCAACAAACTCAGAATTACTTAACAATTTTTCACGTGTATCTGAATCCGCTTCATCCAAAGCCGCTATTGCCTCATCAGAATCAATTTCACCCTCTCTTAACAAGAATGACTCCAACTTGCTCTTATAGTCATCATTTATCCTATCAGCAGCATCTCTACCGTCAAGAGTTGCATTTGGCGGGTCAATGTCATCATATCCATTTCTAACCTCATCATCATCTCCTTCCTCATCGCCTGCATCCTTCTCTTCATCTGAATCACTTAAATCAGTTTGTATTGCATTAGTGTAGTACCTATCCCCTTCATCATCATCGTAATAGACTGTATCATCATCAGCAAGATACTTTTTTACTGGTTCACCATTTTTATATATTATAATATAAGGCTTATATTTTTGATCATTACCATCCCAATCTTTCCATACTCTAAATGTTGTAAGATTACCATTTTCATTTACAACATGATAAAGTTCATCATGTGTATCTATTTTTAAAGGTAAATCACCAAATTCTTTATTCACTTCTTTTGGATTTGTATTATAATCTGGACTACCATTTGATTGAAATTTACCTTCTATATGAAAATCACCCATTCTGAACTCCATGAGAAAAAGTTGTATTATTGTGTTTTATCTTGAAATAGCTTAAGCAACAGATATTAGCTGTTTTAACATACGGTTCAGTCAATTTTTTGCCCTCATTTTTGATATTCCGTCGATTTAGGAAACAGTCATCCTCACCATATTAAATTTTACTAATTTAGTAAAATCATACCACACTAAATAACCGTTTCATTTTATCATATAAGTCTTTTTGAATAAAGTCATCTCTTTTCAAGTTTTTTTTCCCTATAAATCTTTCCAAACCATAATTATCTTCTATATAATAATTTGGTGACATTGAAACCAAAAGTTCTATATGAGGAATTAAAACTTTTGTCTCTACAGTTAAAAGTAACTCAAAAATTGTCAAAGCTCCTGGACAGTTCATGTCATCAATCCACTCTAACAAATAAGGAATTACAAGTTTAATCCGTGGATAAGCAATTTTTTTAAGAACTAATGCAGCATTAGCCCAACAATCACTACCTATATTAGGAAATATCAATAAATAAATATATTTATCGTCCATATGAGTCAGTTCTTTCATGGCTTGTTCTTGAACTTTTTGGGGTGTATCCCAATGTAATTTTTCAATTAGTTCTAAAATTTTTTCAACTTTCATATGAGTCTCGTATAAGCAAAAATACATATTGTTATAGAGTAAAAGATTATATAGAACTGTTTATTTTCATCAGTCCGTTATATTTTATCATATAAGTCTTTTTGGATAAAATCTTCTTTTTTTATCTTTTTGTTTTTCACAAGTAATTTTAGACCATCCATTTTTTCTTTACTAAATTGTGGATCAAAGAATAATAAAGCATATTCTATATGGGGTATCATTATTTCAACATCAATTGTTGAAAGTAGATCCAGTATATGCTGTGCTCCAGGCTGGCTAAAATCATTCATCCATTTTACTAAATAAGGTACTAAATGTAAAATCCTTTGATACTCTATTTGTCTAAGCACTAAAGCAGCATTTTCCCAATAATTAGCATCCCCTTTTGGCATAACTAATAAATAGATATAGTCATCATCAATTTTGATAAGTTCTTTTATGGCTTCTTCCTGTTCACTTTTTGGAGTATCTCGATGTAATTTTTCAATTAGTTCTTTAGTTTTTTTTCCTATCATGTATAGGCTTCTTTTTTCTAATTAGTCTTTCTCATGGAAGTTGTCTTCAAGCCAATCATCAAAATAGTATTTTC
>CAJXGR010000158.1 GCA_913053665.1 uncultured Spirochaetia bacterium | reverse complement strand
CACCCATTATCCTGATTCTGTCAATAAGCAAACCACTTCTATTGTAAATATTATGAAGAAATGGTGCCGTAGCAGAGAGTTCAATCACTGATTTTTCCTTTCTGGACAAGACTTCCCTGAGCTTTTGCTGTTCGACCCAAAGAATGGCTTAAAGTGGTGAATAATACGATGATCAACAGGTTCAAGGCTGTCTTCATGATGATCTCTCGGCAAGGTTTATATATAAAATACTCTATCAGTGGGACTAAGTCAAATGAATAAACTTCCTTTAGGTCTTTTAAAGCTAATCTCGCACTTTGGCAAAAAAAACTATAGATTGAAGTAATTTATATTATATTTACTTCATAGATCAGTGGATGGTAGGACTATGGCTGTAACACAGAAAAAGACATGGACTTATGAGGATTATTATAATCTCAATGATGATAAACGTTACGAAGTGATTGAAGGAGAATTAATTGAAATGGCACCCGCCCCATACTATTCTCACCAAAGAATCTCAGGTAATTTATATGGTTTATTATGGAATTACGTCCAAAAGAATAAGCTAGGAGACATTGTCACAGCCCCAACGGACATCATATTAGATGAACTCAACGTCTTCCAACCCGACATCATCTTCATCTCCAATGAGAACCAAAAGATCATACAAAAGCGTGGGGCATTTGGAAGCCCTGATTTGCTGGTTGAAATCCTCTCCAAGTCTACAAAAAACAAGGATCGAGGGGTCAAGTATGAGTCCTACCAGAACTTTGGAGTGAAGGAGTATTGGATCGTTGACCCAATGAATAACACCATTGAAGTATTTGTACTAGAAAAAGCAAAGTATATATCTTACTGTATTGTTCAGGACACTGAAAAGTTGAAGTCCAGGATCTTCACGGATTTCACCGTGAGCTTTTCAGAGTTGATATAGCATCTCAAAGCCTATCTGACCCTCATTTCCACAGGTTCTAAAAAGGCCCCAAAGACCCAGCCAATTATCCTTTGCTCTTTGCCACTTTGACTATAATGTAAGTAGCTCACCTTATACCATTTATGCTTGCCCCAGCGGCCGATAGACTGTTGCTTGCCGATCGAGAGAATAGATATTTCGTCACTGTAATGTAACTTAAAGAGTACTTTGCTTTGAGTATTTGGCTTTTTGCGAAGGTTCACATTATTTGTATTAATGGATGTTTCACCTTTTTTAGGCATCCGAAAGATATACTTACCATCAAATAAAGATTTCTTATAATCCCTCAAGGCTTTCATAAGCTCTTTTACTGTTTGGTAGGGTAGACTACTATTATAGCTATAAACGGTTTTTATATTTTTACGAATTATCTTTCTATTGGATGTATTATAATATTGAGTATCCATTTTAATGGCTTTTCTATTATGAAAATAAACTGTCCCACAAAACAGATTATCAAGATCTTCTCCATCTGATTTATCAGCAAAACTGGTATAACACAAGCTTCCATTCCTTCTGAAGTACATAATGCTTTTTCCATAAGCGTTTAATCCATCCCAACGAAGAATAACTTTACGTATTCTATTCTTGTCATCAAAGTAAATCATCGCCTCCTCGAACACTTCATCTGGGTCTCCTACTGATTTCTTCATTTTTTTAAGAACCAATCGATTAATCCTTTTCACTTCCCTATCGATCTCGGCAATGTGCTGAGCCTTCGTCTTGCTGTAGCCCACGCTGTTCAGAAACATTATGCCCAAAAACATGGTTAGAACAAGAACATTTCTATAGCTCGCCATACTATCCTCCTAGACAGAGTTAAATCAATAAAAACGATGCCTCAAAGCTTATTTCACATTCACTTCCAAGGACTCAAAAAACGGCCCGTCATTTCAAGCGATTCCGTGTCAATAGATAAACACCTAATCCGGCCAGAACAACACCCCCAAAAGAGATATAAGCCTCTATAGGTCTATTGAATAAATAGTTACCAATGGCGAACAGGATAAAGTAAACCAGTAATATCCCGGCGAAACCCGCCAAAAGGTCTTTCCACTCTAATCCTGGAGACCCGGATGGATCCACCTTGTTCGCTATCCTTTTCCACCCCATGATGGCTGGACGAACTCTCGTATAAAAGTCCTTTAGACGCTCTTCATCGACGGGTGGGGTCAGGTAAGTGACAATAACCCAGACTATTGTGGAGGAGAATGCAATGATAATCACCTTCCAGCCAAACTCTGACTGGATACCTGACAGATAAAGGACAGTATAAGCCAGGGCTGACGTGACCCACGCAGATATCTCACTCCACGCGTTCACTCGCCACCAGAACCACCGGGCGATATAGACTCCTCCAATCCCCATTGTTATGGTAAACAAGAACTTCCAAGTATCAAGTACGGATTCCATAAAGTAGGCCAACAATCCGGCAAAGACCATGATGAATAAACCGGCTAGTCTGGAGATCATGATATAATGGGCTTCAGACGCTTTCTTCGCGATCAATCGCTTGTAGAAGTCGTTTATGAGATAGGATGACCCCCAGTTCACGTGTGTATCAATGGTTGACATAAAGGCCGCTACAAAGGAAGCGATCATCAAACCCTTCAGCCCGGTGGGTAAGAGGTCGACTACTAATTTCGGGTAGCCTAATTCAGGATCTTTAAGATCCGGGTATAGGACAAGGGAAACGAGGGCTACGAGTATCCAGGGCCAGGGTCGGAGGGCATAATGGGCGATACTGAACCACAACATGGCCAGGACGGAATGCTTTTCATTTTTGGCCGCTATCATTCTTTGGGCCATATACCCCCCGGAGTCTGCGTTTTTAGAAGCCCACCAGAACACACTCAGGAATGATATAAGGGTCACCAAAGGCAGTGAGGTAGTCTCTATAGAAGGTATGAAGGAGAGCTTTCCACTAAGCTCAGGCGATCCCAAGAGAGCATCCATCCCACCAACATGGTCCACAGCGATCACAGCCAATACAATAGATCCCGTCATGGCGATCACAAACTGGACTAAATCAGTAATCACCACTCCCCAAAACCCTGATAGAAGGGAATATACGACGGATACCAGGAGGCAAAGCAAGATATACTGCCATTTGCTGTCGAGGGGGAGGGCATGGATCAGCTTCTCATCGCCAAATATCACCGTGATGATCTGGCTCATTGCGAATAGAACCCATCCTATCACGATGGCGTTAAAAAAAAGCCCTTCCCAAAAGGCACGAAAGACCCTTAAGACGGTCGCTGACTTCCCTGAATAGCGAAGTTCAAGCATCTCAAGATCGGTGAGTATATTGGCTCTCCGCCAGAATCGGGCAAATATAAACACAGCCAGGCCATGGGCGATCGCCATATTCCACCAGATCCAATTGCCAGCTATTCCATGCTCAGCCACGAGTTCCGTGATCGCCAGGGGGGTGTCTACAGCAAAGGTAGTCGCCACCATGGACGTTCCAAGCACCCACCAGGGTAATTTCCCACCCGATGCGAAGAACTCACCAATATTACGACTGGCTCTTTTGGAAAGATAGATTCCAACACCGATCGCGAAGACCAGGTAGGATATAACAATGATCCAGTCTACTAAAGCTAATTTCATGAAGGATAAAAGGTCTTATCGCCTTGAGCCATATCATTTAGCATTTTCCCCGGTCTGTAGCGTCCACCCAGATCACTAAAAGGCTTACAGCGTTTTATGATTTCCTTGATTCCAACAGAATCGGCATAACGTAGCAGGCCTCCACGAAAGGCTGGAAAACCGGTTCCCAATATCATGGACATATCCACATCCCTTACACTCTCTGCCACTCCATCTTCCAACACCCTCACCCCCTCAAGAATCATGGGTAATAGCATCCTGTCCCGTATCGCCTCGTCGGAAGGATTCTTTTTATCATGTCTCACTGTTTTTAAAGTCTCAAACAAGGTCTCATCCATTTGACCCTTCAACTTCTTTCTCTTGTACTTATAAAATCCCATCCCGCTTTTCTGTCCCAAGCGGTTATTCTCAGTTAGCAATTCTAAAACCTTTGAGTGGACGTATCGATCAGGGAAACCATCTATCAGCACTTGGCTGGCCTTATAGGCCGTATCAATGCCAATCACGTCCAGTAAGGTGAGCGGTCCCATAGGCATGCCAAAGTTGGTCATCACCCTATCAATGGTCTGAAGGTCGACACCCTCTTCCACCAATATTGTTGCTTCACTCAAATACAGCATGAGCAAACGACTGACAATAAATCCCACTCCATCATTCACGACAATAGCTGTCTTACCAATCTTTCTGACGTATTGAACCACCGTTGCCACTGTCTCATCCGATGTCCATTGACTGCGAATGATTTCCACCAATGTCATTTTATCCACCGGATTATAGAAATGAAGTCCTATAAAGCGATCCTTATGCTTGATACCTTCTGATAGCTTATTGATAGAGATACTTGTCGTATTACTCGCCAGAATAGCTGTGTCAGACAAATGCTTTTCAGCTTCGGCAAAAACCTGTTTCTTTACATTATAATCCTCAACCACCGCCTCAATGATCAGATTGCAGTCCTTAAAGCCCTCATCAGACTGGGTTCCGGTCAAAAGTGCCAAGCGATGATTCATATCACCCTGGCTCATTTTATGCTTATGGACACGTCCGGAAAGGATTTTCACACAGTGATCAACTCCTTTTTCCACACGCTCCTGGCTAATGTCTTTCATTAAAGTTGGTATCTTTCGAGTGATGTTTGCCGCTGCAATCCCGCTTCCCATAATCCCGGCTCCCAAAACAGCGACTCTATCAATGCTTTTAGGGATAATATCCTTGTTCTTTGTCCAAGAGACCTTTTTAAGGGCTTCGGAGCTAAAGAATAGGTGAATCAAGTTCTGAGAAATCTCGCTGCCAATGAGTGGATCGATCTTTTCCAGTTCTATCTTAAGACCTTCTTCGAGTGAAAGAAAGGATCCTTCCTGTACGGCTTCCAAGGCTATCATGGGTGCAGGGAAAAGGCCTTTAGTCTCATTATAAACCTTCTCTCTGGCAATCTTGAAAACGGATGCTGCCTCATCTTCGTTCATCTCTAAAGGACCATTCAGCTTCTCTCTCCTCTTTTTCCATTCAGAGCTTTGTATCACACCTTTCATCCACTGAAGGGCTGATTGAGTGAGAGCCTCCGGTTGGCAGTAGTCATCCGTTAAGCCAATCTCGTAAGCTTCTTGCCCTCCTATATATCGTCCTGAACAGATCAAATCGAGGGCGTGAGCCGCTCCAATCAACCGAGGCATCCTCTGAGAACCGCCCCATCCGGGCATCACGCCTAATGTCACTTCAGGCAAGGCGAGGAGGGTTTTGGGGTTGAGGGTAGCGATACGGTAATCGCAAGCTAAAGCGAGTTCCATTCCTCCCCCCAGACACACACCATCCATCGCTACGCAGGTGGGAAAGGGCAGATGGCTTAAGTCGTAGAAGATTTCATGGCCCATCCTTAACAAGTCCTTACCTGCCTGTATCTTGATCCCTTTGGCGGCTCCTATTTCCCGAATGTCGGCTCCAGCGATAAATATATTCTTCTTGGCACTAAAAAGTATGGCCCCTTTCAGGGAACCCCTAGCCTTAAGTTCATGGATTAATGCGTGGAACTCTTTCATCACGTGAGAGGCCAGCTTATTGATCTTCTCATTGGGCATATCAAAGGTGATCAGAGCGATAGAATCTTCATTGACCGTATATTGA
This sequence comes from uncultured Spirochaetia bacterium, assembly GCA_913053665.1. GTDB lineage: Bacteria > Spirochaetota > UBA6919 > UBA6919 > UBA6919 > CAJXGR01. The sequence continues at coordinate 1,477 of CAJXGR010000158.1, read as the reverse complement.
AAGCTTTGAGCATCTTGCATGGTGGACTCCTGACACATATTTCATGGCTTGTCTTGCTTCCGGGAGATTTTTGGATCACCTGGTACCTATAATTACTAAACACTTTAAGTTCTTATAGGATCAGTTTTTTGTCCCGTGGGAGAAGATTATTACTGGTAAAGTTAATAACAAAGTGATCAATAAGGATCTTTTTTCCGGCTTTACAATATTTTTACAAACTTATTACAAAGCTTTGACAAGCATCATTTGTTATTAGCTAACTTTTAATCACCGAGAAATAGGAGGATTTATTATGTCTAACCCACAAAAAAGTATTAAGGGGTTTCTCAACAAATTGGCTAAGACGAAAACATCTATTTTGGGCTTATCACTCATCATCTCAGTACTTTTATCAATTCACCCATCCAATGGAATTTCGAAGAGAACTGTAAACCGAGGAAAGGCTAAAACCGTGAAACCTGAGACTACAAAGAGTTCTATGGACAAATTACGGAAGGAAGCAATAAAAAGCGGACGGGTCAAACTAAGAGCCCCCATAATTGCTGAAAACGGTGCTATAGTCCCTGTCCAGGTACAGGTTAGCTCTCCCATGACCAAAAAAGATTATGTTAAGATGATTGTCATAATAATTGAGAAAAATCCTGTCCCACTACTCGTTAAAGTCCATTTCACACCGGAGTCGGGTCATGCTTATTTCAGTACTCGTGTTCAATTTGCAAAAACATCTATCGTTAGGGCCTACGCTGTCATGAGTGATGGCAAAGTTTATTATAACAGCAAATTGGTCAAGGTATCCCACGGCTGTGTGCAAGGGTAGTGGTGGCAATGGACTATCATTAAGTAAAAGAACTTAATCAAAGAGAGGAGCTAGGTATGAAAAGTTTAATAGTATGTTTCGTAGTACTGATGGGGTTGCTGACGTTACCCGACAAGACTAGAGCAATCGGTGAGTCTGTTATAGGTATTAAACCCAAAAAATACAAAGTGGGAGACAGCATTCGTGTTAGAGCTACTATTATATACCCGCAGCACACAGGTTTTGGAAAGGATAAAAAAGGGCGTATCCTACCGACCCTTTTCATCAAAAAAGTTCAGGTTTATTACATCGATAAAGTGATCATTTCTATGGAGTTAACGCCCTATCTTTCCCAGAATCCTTTTATTGAATTTAAGGTGAAAGTGACGAAAGCCGGTCTTTTTAAGATAGTCTGGACGGATAATCATGGCCGAAAGTTTGTTAAATCCATAAAGATTAAACCAACACGTTAATTCTGACTTATACAAATAGATTCGTGTCTATTTGTATAAATCTAAAGCCAAGACTACTTACAATCCTTTTTAATCTTTTTGATTCGCTTTTTTATATCCTTTTTTTCAGCCTTTGAGATTTTACCCTTCTTCAATTTGAGATATTTTTTATAATCCTTGACAGCCCGACATCTACCTAAATAGGCGTAGGTTGCGGCTCGCCGTTTGT
>CAJXGR010000157.1 GCA_913053665.1 uncultured Spirochaetia bacterium | reverse complement strand
TAACATACTCTATTCCTGGAACTACTTTGCTTAATGTTATATTTGTTATATTATCAAATAATGTTGAATTTAATCAACCGAAAGTACAAGATAAAAATAAATTAAAGCATAAGATAAGTAAGTCAGCTTTTTTGTCGCTCGCAGTATCTATATTAGCAGTTATTTTTCTATTTCCTGGAAATCCTGTAAGTAATTTTTTAACACAAAAACTTAATATTTCGTATGTTGAAGCACGACCATCGTGGGGGGCTACAGTCGGGATAACAAAAAGCGTATTAAAATCAAACCCTGAACTTAAGGTGATCGCCAATTTTGGAGTGGGCTACAATAATATAGATATAGAAACAGCGACTGAATTAGGGATTATGGTCACGAACACTCCAGGTGTACTGGATGAGACAACGGCAGAACTTGCCTTTGCCTTGATAATGTCTGTGTCAAGAAGGGTTGCGGAAGGAGATCGTTATGTTAGGAGGGGGGAATGGAAGACTGGATGGGAGATTGACTTGTTTCAGGGCTTTGATTTGCACCATAAAACCCTGGGAATCATTGGTTTTGGAAGGATAGGTCAGGCTTTAGCGAAGATAGTTAGAGGGTTTGATATGAATATCCTTTACTATAGTAGAAATAGGGTAGAGAACTCTGTGGAAGATAAGTATCAAGCAAAGTATATGGATAAGGATGCTTTATTAAGCCAGTCTGACATTGTGTCCTTACACACACCACTGACCCCGGAGACCCGTCATTTGATGGGCAAGAGGGAATTGACACTCATGAAGAAGACAGCTATTCTGATCAACACAGCCCGTGGAGAAGTAGTGGATGAGCAAGCTCTTTATGAGGCCCTCAAAAGCCATGGGATTTGGGGTGCTGGATTGGATGTTTTCGAGGAGGAGCCCAGGATCGTATCGGGTCTACTTGGTTTAGAAAATGTCGTTCTTCTGCCTCATATTGGGAGTGCCTCTGTGGAAACGCGAAGTACAATGGCCAGGATGGTGGCGGATAATCTTATAGCGGGAGTGACGGGAAAGGTACCTCCTAACCTTGTGAATAATGAGGTGTTGGACAGGTCAAAAAGAAAAAACTAAGAGGAAAGGATTGTCAAACAGTCTATTAGGCCTTATAGATATAGTAATCATTGTCCTGTTCTTACTTTTAATTGCTATCATTAAAGTAAAGAGCGGGAAGAGTGTCAGGACAGGAGAGGATCTTTTCCTGGCTGGCCGGTCATTGGGATGGGTTGCTATTGGCTTTTCCCTTTTTGCATCCAATATATCCAGCACAACACTCATCGGTTTATCAGGCCAAGCTTACTCTTCAGGACTATCTGTTTCAAACTATGAATGGATGGCGGCTGTTGTCCTTATCTTTTTCGTTTTGTTCTTCATCCCGGCCTATTATCGCTCTAAAGTTATGACCGTCCCTGAATTATTGGAAAAGCGTTTTGATCGTCGTGCGAGAGTCTACTTTTCAGTCCTCACTCTATTTGCTAATATTGTGATTGATACGGCTGGAACATTATTTGCGGGGGCTGTGGTCTTCCAGGTCCTTATTGGATTGCTTTTCCCCGGGCTGGCTGCGAATACGAGTCTCATATTCTACGGTTCAGTTATTGTATTGGCTTTTGTGTCTGGCTTTACAGCGACTGGTGGGTTCAAAGCCGTGGCTTATACAGATATTGCACAGGCTGTCATTCTACTTGTTGGTTCAACAGTACTGACTTACATGGTCTTCGATCAAATAGGTTTCTCATGGGAGCGTGTGACGGCTGAGACGCCTCCAGAAATGCTATCAATCATCCAGCCCCTTAATGATCCGGATTTGCCATGGCTTGGAACGCTGATTGGTGTGCCTGTACTTGGATTTTACTTTTGGTGTACGAACCAGTTCATTGCCCAACGGTTTTTAGCTGCCAAAGATGTTAATAACGCTCGTTGGGGAGGCTTATTCGCTGGACTGTTAAAACTCCCTGTCTTATTGATCATGGTTTTACCCGGTCTCATGGCAAGGATCATTTTTCCAGACATAGAAAACGGAGATAGTGTCTACCCCACCATGATAATAGAACTGCTTCCAACAGGATTACTGGGATTGGTATTGGCTGGGCTGATTGCAGCGATCATGTCCAGCCTTGATTCTACGTTATTATCAGCGTCCACCCTGATCACTATGGACTTCATCACCCCCCGCTATCCTCATTTAAGGCCTGAACAGGTCAAGAGAATCGGGCGTTGGGCTATTATCTTTTTCATAGTCTTATCGGCCGCCTGGACACCTGTCATCAGTCATTATAGCAGGCTTTTTGAGTATCTGCAAAGTGCATTAGCCTATATCGTGCCTCCTGTGGTGGCGATTGTAATCCTGGGATTCTTTTGGAAACGGGGAAATGGGACGGGAGCGTTTTGGACTTTAGTGGGAGGACATGTCTTTTCACTCACTCTATTCCTTTTAAACCAGCTTGGAGTCATCAGTATCCACTTTACTATCCTTGCAGGTCTTCTCCTGGCCTTCAGTTCGATATTATTTGTCGTTGTGAGTCTACTTGGGAAGGAACCTATGAAGGAAAAGCTATCCCATTTCTTTTATCAGAAGGGAGATATATCTCTTGAGACTTCTAATCATCATTGGTATAAGGATTACCGATATTTATCAGCCGGACTTGCCTTGTTGACCATCATTTTGGTCGTCTCCTTTTGGTGAGAGGATGATTCATAAGACGCTTCATCTTATTTGCCCTTGAAAAGCCTTTTAGTGAATAGTATTTGACTTCATAAGAGAAAAACGTTATTTTAAATCATTAAGTAAATACATCGAGTAAAACGTGACGCGACAAGCCAAAATCCATAGAAAGACCCTTGAAACAGACATTTCACTGGAGCTCATCCTGGAATCCAACGAAGAAAGCAACATCGATAGTGGGATTCCTTTTCTTGACCATATGCTCTCCCACGTGGTGAAACACGGGAGGCTATGTCTGAAACTGAAATGCACAGGGGACTTAGAGATCGATGGGCACCACTCCGTTGAAGATATAGGCATTTCCTTAGGTGAGGCCCTCAAAGAAGCCTTGGGAGACAGGAAAGGAATCCGGCGATACGGTCATTTCTCCCTCCCCATGGAGGAAGCCTTGGCAAATGTGGCTCTTGATTTGAGTAACCGTCCTCACTTAGTGTACCACACACCACTAAGCACTGAGAAGATTGGGGACTTTGATGTGGAACTGATCAAGGAGTTTTTTCGTGCCCTCACACTGAATGCCGGGATCACACTCCATATTAACGTGCCTTATGGTGAGAACCTCCACCACATGGCGGAAGGGATCTTTAAATCCTTCGGGCATGCCCTAAAAGAGGCTGTATCCATTGACCCACATATAAAAGGCGTCCTGTCCACTAAAGGAATAATATAGATGATTCAAATCATTGACTACGGACGAGGCAACCTTAACAATGTAGTCAAATCCTTTATGAACTTTGGCTATCAAGCAGAGATCATTGATCAACCTAAGTCCATAAAGGATCTTAGCGGCTTGGTCCTTCCCGGAGTCGGAGCTTTTGGCGACTCTATGGATAGCCTTAATGAGAAAGGCTTTACAAGTTACATTCGGGATTATATCGCTTCCAAAAAGCCTTTTCTGGGGATATGCCTTGGCTTGCAGTTGATCTTTGAAGAAAGTGATGAGTTTGGTGACCAGAAGGGTATGGGTGTGTTGAAAGGTCGTGTAACCCGTTTTGATATTGACGAAAAGGTCCCCCATATCGGCTGGAATCAGGCGGAGTTTAAGAAAGAGTCGAGGCTGTTCAAGGGAATCCCCGATGAGTCTTACTTTTACTTTGTCCACTCCTACTATGTGACTCCAGAAGACCCATCGGTCACAACCACGACAAGTCACTATGGCATTGACTTCACGTCGGCGATTGAACACGAAAACATCTATGCCACTCAGTTTCACCCTGAAAAAAGCCAAAAGATCGGCCTGGAAGTCATTAAGAACTTTGGAGAACTCTGTGCTCATCATACCAGCCGTTGACATCAAAGAGGGGCGTTGTGTCCGTTTAGTAAAGGGAGACCCAAACCAGGAAACGGTTTATTCCGAGTCACCCGTAGAACAAGCCAAGCACTGGGAAAAGGAAGGGGCTAAACTCCTCCACGTAGTAGATTTAGACGGAGCCTTTCAAGGGACACCCAAGAACCTCGCACTCATTCAGCAAATCAGAGAAGCCCTCACCATTGACATTGAGCTTGGTGGAGGGATTCGGGATATGAAGACCATTGAGCAGTACATTGAGATCGGGATCAAGAGGATTATCATTGGGAGTGCGGCTTACAAGGATAGAGACTTTCTTAAGGACGCCTGCACAGCCTTTCCTGGGTCGATCATTGTGGGGATGGACGTGTTAAACGACTGTGTTGCTATACACGGCTGGAAGGATGTCACCAAGAGCCATTTCTATGACTTCGCCTCTGAGATCAAGGACTATGGAGTGAAGGAGCTGATCATCACGGATATATCCAGGGACGGCATGTTGAGTGGGATCAGTAAAGACTTCTATCAAAGGGCCTTAGAGAACATAAGAATGCCGATCATTGCTTCAGGGGGAGTGAGCACTATCGATGATATTAAAAAGCTTTTACCACTCAAGGCTAACGGGCTCGTGGGGGTGATCGCAGGCAAGTCACTTTATGAGAATACCTTAGACTTAAAGGAAGGCTTAGAGGTGATCCATGCTGGCTAAACGAATTATCCCATGTCTGGATATTGATCAAGGAAGAGTTGTGAAGGGTGTGAACTTTGTGAACCTTGTGGATGCAGGGGATCCCCTTGAGAACGCCATGTATTACGACGGAGAGGGGGCGGATGAGATCATCTTTTTGGATATAACGGCCAGCTCAGACAGGCGGGACATTATATATGACATGGCGAGGAACGTTGCAGACAATATCTACACGCCCTTTACCATTGGGGGGGGCTTACGAACAGTCGAAGACATGATACGGATGGTGAAAGCGGGGGCTGACAAGGTGTCTCTCAATTCGGCGGCCGTTAAGAACCCTGAGATCGTAAGGGATGGAGCGAGGGTTTTTGGGAGTCAATGCATTGTGGTGTCCATTGACGCTAAGAGTAATAATAAAGGAAGCTTTGACGTCTATGTGAAAGGGGGGCGTGAGAACACAGGCCTTGATGCCCTGGAATGGGCCAAACGTGTGGAGGAATTAGGGGCTGGCGAGATCATGCTGACCAGTATGGATCGGGATGGCACACGACAGGGCTATGACCTTGAGCTGACACAAAGGGTTTCGGATGCTGTAAGTATCCCTGTGATTGCTTCAGGGGGAGTGGGCGAAAAGAGGCATCTTCTGGAAGGCTTCACGAAGGGGAAAGCGTCGGCTGTCTTAGCGGCATCCATCTTCCACTTTAGGGAAATCTCCATCCAGGAAGTTAGAGACTACCTCAGAGAGAATAAGATCCCCGTTAAGTCCTAGACAGCCTCGCCGATAAAGGAATCATTATACTCAAGCCTGAGGGGCAGACCCACGTGTCTGCCCTTGTGGAAAGGTGAACACACGAGTTCACCCCTAGATGGGAACACTAGCCTAGTGACGAGACCTCACTAGGCTAGTGGCGCGACCTCACTAGGCTAGTGGTGTGACCTCACTAGCCTAGTGACGATTCATGGAACCCTAAGTGATGAAGCCTGAATCCTCCCGTATACCTAAAAGAGAATATCACACTCAGGCAAAAGCTTCTTGATTCTCTTTTTCTCCTTATCGCTTAAAGGATTACCTTTTAAGTTAAGCGATTTCAAAGCCTTGAGATTGCCCAGCTCCTTAGGCAGACTCTTCAGTTGGTTATATCTTAAATCAAGGATAGTCAAAGCCTTGAGATTGGCCAGCTCCTTAGGCACTGTCTTCAGTTGGTTCTTATATAAATAAAGGGAAGTCAAAGCCTTGAGATGGCCCAGCTCCTTGGGCACTGTCTTCAGTTGGTTATAACTTAAATTAAGCTCAGTCAAAGCCTTAAGATTGCCAAACTCCTTAGGTACGGTCTCCAATTGGTTATCACTTAAATAAAGCCCACCCAAAGCCTTAAGATTACCCAACTCTTTAGGTACGGTCTCCAGTTGGTTATTACATAAATAAAGATAAGTAACATCTTCTATAGGCTCTTGTAAAGCCTCTTCTACACTATAACAAATCATCATCACCCCCCTTACTTTAATTTAGCAAACATCCCATCAAAATGAACACTTTCAGGATTGCAGTCATGATCTTCCCAGCATAATCCACAGACTTCATAATCATAACAATTCCCGTGGCCCTGTTCTGTGCGGTCATGATAATAGACAGTTTTCTGATTGCATTCTAAACAATAATATTGACTAAATTCTCTCATTTTTTAACTCCTTAATAAATTTAATCCCAACATTATGAGATCTTCTCCTGTCCAGCATCAACTCGTGATGACCAACTTTTGTGAAATATTGTAGTTCATTATCATCTATGTCAAAATAAAGTAAATGCTTATATCTATCTTTTTTAAAATTAGAATTATTGAATCTGCCATCCCTGACTCTATTCCTTATCCAGATTATATCCACAGAAAACCACTTAAATCTTTTAAGAAAAGAAAATGATTTATACTTCATCGTCTCGTCAAACTCTTCTAGGTTCATGACTCTATAAATAAGCATGTTTATATCCGAACCTTAAAAGTAAATCTCACAATTTGGTAATAGTTCTCTGACCTTTTCTTGCTCGCCATGGTTTAACTGATTCTGCTCTAAATAAAACATTACCAAATTCGTGAGATTACCCAGCTCATCGGGCACTACTTTCAGTTGATTATAACCTAAATCAAGCTCAGTCAAAGCCTTGAGATTGCACAGTTCCTTGGGCACTACTTTCAGTTTGTTATCACTTAAATCAAGATAAGTCAAAGCCTTGAGATTGCACAGTTCCTTGGGCACTACTTTCAGTTGGTTCCCACTTAAATTAAGATAAGTCAAAGCCTTGAGATTGGCCAACTCCTCGGGCACTGTCTTCAACTGGTTATTACTTAAATAAAGGATAGTAACATCTGCTATAGAATTTTGTAAAGCCCTTTCTATACTGTAATATGTGCTCATCTAAGCACCTCATTTATATCATTGAAAATATTATTAAGTAGGTTACGATTTAATTCAAAACTGTTACATCT
>CAJXGR010000156.1 GCA_913053665.1 uncultured Spirochaetia bacterium | reverse complement strand
GCTGGGTGAATCATGATACAGGGGAAACCAGGCCTCCGCGTAGCGATACGGGATCATTGAGTCCTTTGACTTTTAGCGGGATCCACGTGATCAATTCCCGTATCTTTAGTCTCATCGAGGAGGAAGGGGCTTTTTCTATTATTGATTTATACTTACGATTGGCTCAAAAACACGTGATCTCAGGCTTTCGTCATTCCCCAGAGTTTTGGCTGGATGTGGGAACTCATGAGAATCTTGAAAAAGCCCAGACTATTATGAACTATCATGGCTTTCTGGAGGATTGAATTAATATTATCCTATTTCTTTGTATCGATTTTCTTACGATAATTTTCTAAAAGCTTTTTTTTATGTTCTGATTTAATTCGCTTTTTGGATTCAGTGGGATCCATGATTAATAATGGCTCGACAAAATATTCATCCATACTCTCCACTAATGCATCACCTTTTTTATAATATACTCTTTGAATCCATCCGTGATATCCCTTAATAATGTAAAATGGATCTAATTTAGATGTCTTTTTGATTCGTTTATATAGAATCAAAAATGGATACAACAAAATATTAAATATGAATATTAGGAAGGCTATTCCATCAATCATAATGATATACCTTTTCAAACCTCTATGGCAACCCTTCTATTTATAGTTTAAAAATACTTAGACTTATAATATAATTGATTTCTTAATTAAAGAAAATATTTTATTTACTTTTTGCGTCAAATTGAGTATAGTGCTTTCAAAGCGGCACAAATGGACTTTCTCTGAAAAAGCCTGTAGGTCGAATTTCTCAGTTCAACAGAGAGTTAGCCATTTTAACTTATTCCGAACTCACGTTAAATAATATAATATTACTTACAGGATAAACACATGTATGCTCAGCCCCATGTATGGTACGCCAGCTATGGATCAAACCTTTCCCAGGACAGGTTTCTATTCTACATAAACGGAGGTAAACCTGAAGGGGCCACCAGAATAAACATTGGATGTCGTGATAAGTCTCTCCCAAAGGATAACAGGCCGATAAATATCCCGTATCTTTTGTATTTTACCAAACAGGCCTATCCCTGGGCTTATAAAGGAGTAGCTTTCATTGGTCTGAACAAAGATCATAGTAATTCCACATTAGGCAGGATGTATCTTGTCTCAGAACAGCAGTTTATCGATGTGGTCAGTCAGGAAAACGGGGATATAGAAATGCCAATTATCGACCTCAAGGCACTTCAGAAGGTGGGTTCAAAAGTTATCTTCAAAGACTCATGGTATGGCAATATCATATATATCGGTGAGCTGGAGGGCTATCCAATCTTTACCTTCACCTCGTCGGCATCTATGGACGCAGAATCCTTTGTAGCCCCGTCTTATGAGTATTTAAAGGTCATTATTACGGGATTACAAGAAACTTATTTCTATACCAACAAAGAGATAGCGGACTATTTGCTCACAAAGCCGGGTATCATGAATAATTTCACCCAAGAAGAGTTAATAAAAACAGCTTTCTCTTGACTTTTTCATCCTGTCGGTTTATAATGTAACAAGTTGGCATTGTATAGCGTTGATTCCTTTATTTTTGACCTTAAATGGAGGCTTCCGTGAGATTCTGGATCATCATAATATTCCTTATAGTTACTTTGTCTATGTGTGCCTCGCAAAAGCCTGATATTTATCTTGCCAACGACGTGATCTTGAAACAGTTTAAAGCTCAGCTTTTTGATCAGTTAGACCCAGAGGATCAATCTGTTCTGTCAAAGTATTATACTAAAGCAGATAAATACTATACACTGAAGAAGACCGTTCAGGTGAGTGATTTGGATGAAACTAACAAGTCACAAATAGTCCTTGTACTAAATAAATTGCTAACAGGTAAAACCACACTGGATTTGAGGGATAAAGCCGAAGGGGTCATCAGGATTGCCGCCTGCCTGCCGATCTCAGGGAAGGGTGCCAGAACAGGTTTCGCCAACAGACAGGGCATAGAAATAGCTTTGGAAGAGTTTCATGAGAAAAGCCTTCTTTTGGGCAAAAAAGTACAGATCGATTATTACGATAGCAGAGGTAATGAGTCTGACGCAAAGATAGCGTGCCAGAAGATTGTGAAAAGCCATGTTGTAGCAGTCATTGGACCTAATTGGAGTGGTACTGTAGGGGTCTGTGCACCTTTATTCCAAGAAAAAAAACTACCCATGATCGCTATATTAGCCTCTAAACCTGTTCTCACTGTAAAAAGAGATTATATATTCCGGATGTGTTTTACGGATAACGTTCAGGGAACGATCATGGCTCAATTTGCCCTTAAGAACCTGAAGGCAAAAACAGCGTTAATTGTTCTGCAGCAGGATAATAACTTTGCAGAATCTCTAAGTACTGAGTTTGAGAAAGCTTTTAAGGAAGGCGGAGGACGTCTCAAAGTTGTTGAGTTCACAAAAAGACAACTGGAAAGACAGGAAGGACTGGATAAACTCATCGCTGAGATAAAGAGCTACAAAAGTAATGTGATATTTCTTCCCTCTTATTTCCCTACTGCAGGGCCTCTTATTAAGGTTGTGAGGAAAGCCGGTGTGACAGGAACGTTTTTAAGTGGTGACGGCTGGGGTCGAGGGGATTTATTGTTCCTGGCAGGCGAAAAGTACGTTCTAGGGGCTTATTCTGCTGTCAATTGGCATCCCACACAAGATGATCCCAAAAGTCTTAATTTCATTCTTCGTTTTGCCAAAAAGTATAAAACCGCTCCCTATCAGGCCTCTGCCGTATCCTATGATGCAACTAGCATTTTATTGCAGTCTATACAAAAGGCAGGCTCTACAAAGGGTGAAAAGATCAGGAATGCACTGGCTGCAGCCACCTATAATGGGGTAACAGGCGATAATATTCACTTTAATAAAAACGGAGACCCCATAAAACCCGGGATCATACAAAAGATAATCCCCTTTGGAGCAGTCTTTGTGGCACGGGTTCGCCTTAAATCCAAGTAAGGAACTTAATATGAAAAAGTTTGTATCGTTATCCTTTAAAATGAATCTTTCTTTAATCGCTGTTATGGTCATTGTTGCAGGTGGATTTACCATCGTGATGATTAATTTGCAAAACAAAAGGTTCAAAGAAGGCCTCAAGCAATCAAGAATATTATTAGAAACCCTGAAAGATAGTGAGAGTCAGGGGCCCAAGTTGCTCACTGAGATCAGCGTTGTTCAAGCCGGTAAAGTCTCAGCAAAGACATTAATCGATTCTGCTCTATCCATCAAGAGTAAAATCCCCCAATTAATGGATGTACGCATTATTTCCCCAGGGGATAAACGCCTTTTAGCCTCTTGGAACGACTCCAGGGATTGGCCGACTCAACATATGCTGGATCTTGCAAAGGGTAAGGATGGTAAAAACCTTAAAGACCTTGTAGAAGGTGATAATATGGGACGTTTTGTCCACTATCCTGATAGAAAGCTAATGATTTTTTACACTCCTTTACGGAGATTAGGTGATCAGGACACACAAGGCTATTTATACATGGAGTATAGCCTGGAATCCCTGTATAAGGCGCGTGCTGAAAGTCTATTAGTCCTTATTGAGGCCATCGGAGCAATGATCCTGGTTGTAGTCATTGCCCTTACCCTACTCAATCGATTTCTGGTGGTTCGTCCTGTTCGTTTTATATCCAATGAAATGCAGGCTGTGGGAAACGGTGACCTGAAAAGACGTATCGAGGATCACAAGAGAGATGAAATCGGTGACATGACTCGTTCCTTTAACACAATGGTTCACGGACTCCAGGGTTTTACCCAATACGTGTCAAAGGACGTGGTGAAGCAGATATTAGAGTCCGGGGACTCACGAATTGCAGGGACATCCAGGAAAGTAGCCATCTTCTTTAGCGATATACGGAGTTTTACAACCATCACAGAAAAAAACTCAGCCAAAGAGGTGGTTGAGATGCTCAATAACTACTTCGATCTCATGGTCCCCATTATCATAGAGTCCGGGGGGAATCTGGACAAGTTTATTGGAGACGCTGTGATGGCTGAATGGGGTGGGATCAAGCCGTCCGATAGGGATCCCTACGACTCCTGTTTCGCCGCTGTGGCTCAACGCGAGGCTTTGGCAAAGTTCAATGAAGAGAGACGCAATAGAGGAACTTTTGAAGTAAAAATTGGCATGGGGATCAATTATGGAGACGCGATTGTAGGTACTTTAGGAAGTGAGAGTAAGATGGAGTTTACCGTAATCGGAGACGCTGTGAACCTGGCCAGCCGTCTGGAAGGCCTCACAAAGGAATACGCAGTGGATATTATTATCAGTCATAGTATTGCAGAGCGTGTTCAGGACGAATATGTTTGCTGTGAACTGGATAAAGTGGCCGTGAAAGGTAAAGCTGAAGGGATCAGGATTTATGAACTTGTAGGCAGGAAGTCGGATGACATATCCGCACAGCGTCTGGATGAAATCAAGTTATATGAAGAGGCTCTTTCTCTTTACCAGAGGCAAGAATTTGAAACTTGCATCAAAACAGTTCAGTCCATTAGATCAGATAATACTGCCAGTAAACGCCTATTGACTCAAGCTAAAATGTTCATAGCTGACCCGCCTCCTGTTGGCTGGGACGGAACATCTGTTAAAACTACAAAGTAATCGTTATCAATAGTGAATAAAGATCGTAGGGGTGACCCCGACGGTCTTTTACCCATTTATCCAACCCCATTCTACAAGGAATCTTGAATGAAAAACCGTCTGATACTCTCTTTCTGTGTCATAGTCACGATGAGTTCTATTTTATCTCGTTGCAATGATCCCGATATGGCTGACTCAAAGACCATCTCTGATCATAAATACCCTCAGCTTGTCACTCCAATAAAGGGTAGCACAGCCTCACAGCTAAGTGCACGAGCCAGAAAGGTGATGATCTCCAGTGATCATCCGGAGGCTACAAGGGCCGGTTTGGCCATTCTGAAAAAGGGCGGGAACATCATTGACGCGGCTATCGCTGTATCATTCACCCTGTCGGTCACCTGCCCCCAATCCACTGGATTAGGCGGCGGGGGATTTATGTTGGTCCACTTGGCAAAGGAAAATAAAACGATAGCTTTTGACTTCAGAGAACGCGCTCCACTCAAGGCCTTCAGGACAATGTACTTGACAGCAGACGGGAAAGTGGATGACAGGGCCTCAAGATGGGGTTATCGATCTGTCGCCGTCCCTGGAATGATCGCAGGATTCGTCCAAATACACAGGCAGTTTGGTTCTCTAAGCCTGAAACAAGTGATGAAGCCTGCGATCACCCTTGCGAGACAGGGGTTCAGGGTCTATGACCATCTCGCAGACGCTATAGACAAGGCTTATGATAATATGGATGACAATATGAAGGCTCTTTTCGCTCCTCATGGTAAACCTCTAAAAACCGGGAGCTTGTTGATCCAAAGGGATCTGGCAAAAACCCTTGAGGCCATTGCTCAGAAGGGCGAAGATGTTTTCTATAAAGGTAAGATCGGAAAAGCCCTTGTGTCACAGATGGCTGCACACGGTGGTCTCATCACTAAAAAAGACCTGAAAAACTATAGGGTCTATCAGTCTAAACCGTTGATCTCAAGGTATCGTAACTACAAGATTGCTATCATGCCCCCTCCATCCTCAGGTATCCACATCATCACCATTCTAAACATGTTGGAGACAAGGGATATTGCTGCAATGAAGAAGGACTCATTCAGGTTCACTCACTTTTTCACGGAAGTTTTACGCAGGGGATTCGCTGATCGAGCCAAATACGGCGGAGACAATCGCTTTGTAAAAGTCCCTATGAAGAGGCTTTCATCCAAGGCCTACGCCAAAAAGCTTGTTGAGAGCATCACCAACAAGGCCACATCAAGTAGCACAATAGCAAAACTTCAGGGACACCAACATAAGTCCTATGAGACCACCCATTTATCCATTATGGACGCTGAGGGAAACGCTGTTGCCTCCACCCAGTCTATCAATTATCGCTTTGGAGCCGGTGTTCTTCTGACGGGATGGGGAATTATCCTCAACAACACGATGGATGACTTTAGTGTGGCACCGGGAGTTCCAAACCTCTATGGCCTTGTGGGAGGAGAAGCGAACGCCATCGAGGGGGCTAAAACCCCTTTGAGTAGTATGTCACCAACCATTGTCTTTAGTCATAACAAGCCTGTTCTTGTCGTGGGCGCTTCAGGAGGATCTTACATCATCACTGGCATTCTCCAGACCCTTATTAATGTCCTGGACTTCAAATTATCCCTTTATGACAGTGTTGCAGCGGGAAGAATCCATCATCAATACCAGCCTGACAAGCTTTTCCTGGAGAGTGAAGCCCTAAGCCCTGAAGCCATCGAGAAACTCAAGAGCCTGGGTCATCAGATCACTGTTTCTCCCAACAGGTCTAAGGTCTGTGCCGTTCATAAAGACGGCAATGACTTGGTGGGTGTGGCTGATCCTCGCCGTGGCGGACGTCCTGGTGGCTTTTAACTTCCTTGTGATGAGTTGTTTGTCCCATTTTAACCCATAACAATAGTTGAAGCAGATATAAATCATTACTGAAGTATCACCTGTAGGGGCTGGGTTACCCAGCCCCTACAGGTGATTGGATTGACGTTATATATTAGTTTATCACTCCCTAGGCTTTTCGGCAGTGCAAAAATTGACATCCCAATTTCCTCTGACCCACCCTAAGTTTCAGCTAATCCTGTTCTTTTCCTGTGCATATTTTGCATTAGTGAGGGCTTGCGATATACCCCTTTACCACTCATACTCTCTCTGAAAGGGGAGTTATTTTTATAAAATCATGGCATATATTTTGCAGAGATATTCACAAGAGGTAAAAGGAAATGTTAACCCAATTTGGTGAAAAAAGAAAGTATTATGAACTGGTGGATGAGGGTAAAATCTCTCAACTCAAAAAGAACTTTTTAGAGAGTGTTAAAACATTCTATGTTAAGGGGCTACCCAAGGTCATCAATGGTAATTTAGACCCTTCTGATCCTTCTGATGAAGGTAAAATCCATCTAACCTTCAATGAAACACTCCCTGAGCTTCCATCTGATCAGTTAACCGTCTACTCAACCGCTAATCGTTATATTGAGTGGCTTTTAAAACCCCAGGATTTTGATGGACAAAAAGGTCAATTCGACTTGGTGGGGGCCAAAATTGCCGCAACTACCCGTAAATTCAAGAGAGTCAATGTCTATAAAGAAGAAATATGGGTGGATAACTTCCG
>CAJXGR010000155.1 GCA_913053665.1 uncultured Spirochaetia bacterium | reverse complement strand
ATTTAGCATCACGTAGTAGGGGCGACCCGGCGGGTCGCCCCTACTACGTGATGCTAATGCGACAGATTCTTAATCGCGTCCCTACAGGATACAGGTTTTGTAACCTGACAATTTGAAATCAGGTTAGTATATCAGTTTTTCTCGTGATCCACCATTTTATTCTGTGTGATCCAGCTCATCATACCCCTAAGCTTAGCTCCAACTGTCTCAAGCTGATGTTCTTTGGAGATACGTCTCATAGAGTTCATCTGACCCTGATGAGCCTGATTTTCCAGGATAAACTCCTTGGCAAACTGACCTTTTTGAATCTCAGAAAGTATCTTCTTCATTTCTTTTTTTGTGTCCTCCGTATTAATTCGTGGGCCACGTGTATAGTCTCCATACTCAGCTGTATTGCTGATGGAATAACGCATATTGCTGATCCCACCTTCATATATAAGGTCTACAATGAGTTTCATCTCATGGAGGCATTCAAAATAGGCCATTTCAGGGGCATACCCTGCTTCAACAAGGGTTTCAAAGCCAGCTTGCATCAATGCCGTGACCCCGCCACATAATACAGCCTGCTCACCAAATAGATCGGTTTCAGTCTCTTCCTTGAAGGTGGTTTCAATAACCCCAGAACGTGTACCGCCAATTCCTTTCGCGTAAGCCAGTGCAAGATCCTTAGTTTTTCCTGTTGCATCCTGGTGGATAGCTAATAAACATGGGACACCGCCGCCTGTTGTGAATTCTCTGCGAACGGTGTGTCCAGGGCCTTTTGGAGCGATCATACAGACATTTATATTACTAGAAGGCATGATCTGCTGAAAATGGATGTTGAAACCATGAGCAAAAAGCAAAGTGTCTCCAGCTTTGAGGTTCGCCTTGATATCATTCTCAAAGGCACTTCGTTGGTGCTCGTCAGGGATAACTATCATCATGAGGTCTGCCTGACGAGTGGCCTCAGCTACTGAATAAACCTTTAACCCCTGTGACTCAGCTTTTTTAACGGATGGCGAGTCCTCTCGAAGTCCTACAATGACATCCAAGCCACTATCCTTTAGATTTAACGCATGAGCATGACCTTGAGAGCCAAAACCCAGTATAGCTATTTTTTTATCCTTCAAATTATTAAAGTCAGCGTCTTTATCGTAGTATATATTCATAACTTACTCCTAATAGAAAGTCTTTTATAAAAATCTTTACAAAGCAAACAATCGTCCGATAATAAGTATATCCCATAAAGGAGGACCTGCATTTAAGGTAAAACCATGAAAATTAAAGAGGATTACGACTACATATCCAGTATCCACAAACATTATAAAGGAAGACGTTACCCTAAAAAGAAGGACCACAAAAGCCCTAAGGAAGAAAACGATCAAGAAATCTCCCCTCTAAGCGAATCAGATAAAACTGATAAAGAAGGTCATATCGATCAACTTGTTTAATTTACCATGATAGCTTCCCTTTTTTCCTGAACTTGACATCTATATTACCAAAGGGTGCCGGGAGTTGTAGGGTCACTGTTCCACTCCACTTATAATTGGATCGATTACGGCTGAATACAGCTCTTGCGGAGCTAATCAGCTTGATTCTATTGGTCACACGGTATACAAACCTATTATTGGTGGAAGAGATGGGTTTACCTGTGGATCCATTCAATATATTATAGCCCCCCAAATTAAATCTATGTTTAAAGTTAGCGAACTTCAGTATGGCCTTGGTTTTATTGGTGACTATGAGATTGAAACTAACATCTACAGTAGGCTGGGGTAGGCGTCCTTTTTTAAGAGCTTTTCCTATACCCCCCAAACTAATACCTGGTTGAGAGTTAGAATCGGCCATTGTGAGTCTTACCTTACCCACTCTAAACTTCTTCACCTTAAAACTCACACGAATAGTTGGGAGGGTTCCTGAGTGTGAGAAAGGAAGTTTGAGAACCCCAATCCCTGGTATCTTGACTCCCACTGTTCCTCGTACGGTGTATCTTATCCTGTCTCGCTTTCGATAATCCTTATATATCTTGTAAAGGTCTTTAAACTTAAGATTTAGGTCGAAAGGATTATAGGCTGTCCCGGAAGCTCGTATCTTTGGGTTCTTAAACCTGACTTTAGTCAATTGCTTATTTCCTATTAGAAACTTCATTTTGACGTAACGGACAGATCCCCCTACAGGATAGGGATTATAGATATTCAGCATCATACCGAGGGTCATGGATTTCCTTATGAGACTGATCTTTTTGATCTTCTTAAAATGGACAGATGCCTTGGGCTTGCCTAGTCCGCCTTTTATGCACGATGAAAATGTATAAAGCATGATAACAGACAGGGTTAGCAATAGAATCTTTCTCATGGTCACCTCATAATGAATCAAGTTGATATAGAAGGAAATAATAAAACATCATTTTGTCAATACTTTTATATCAAAAAATCATAACCCTTTAGAAGTTTATTAAATAAGTCTCTTTACATAGTCCTTAAAACATAGTATACTTGCTATAGCTTTTTAGTCGACGGGAATATCACCGAAGTCTTTCAGGTATAAATGAGTGGGTTTATGGTATTTAAATTACCTTCTTTTAAAATATTGATCCTTTTCATGACAGGGATTTTTATGGGTAAATATTTGGGAGGACAGGCCTATGCCTATTGGGTAACTGGTTTCGGACTAGTGAGTCTGGGTATTTCTTTGTTACTCTACCGATTAGGTAAAAAGCCAGCATTTAATATCTTGATAGCATTGAGTTTAACATTCCTTTTGATGGGATACTATCATATACGCCAAATAAAACCATCCAACCACCTCTCACAAAAGAATGAAGTGTTTGTCGCGTTTTATGGCAAAGTCATCAGTTATCCAAAACTAAAAACTAAAAAGTCCCGTTTTAGTCATTGCAAAAAGCAACTCCTTGAAACCCCTTTTCAGAGGCAGGAATATCTCATTGAAGCGAAAGAAGTCCAGTTGCGATCAGGGGAAATCAAGACGGTCACGGGGACTATACTTGTAAAGAGCAAATCTCTTGGTAGAAAGTTAGTTCAACAGATAGAAGCAGAGTCTTTTGAACGATTCGTATTGAAAAAGCTATCGAAAGATTCGGCCCATCGGATTGTTTTAAATTGCTATCAAAAGGATAGTAAACAGCGATACTACAAGCTAAAGCATGGCTTAAAGTATGATGCTGTCCATAAATTACATGAAGTCATTGAGTCAATTGGAGATGGAAGTCCTTTGCTATATAAAGAGATCGAAATGGGCGATTGGGTCACTATTCAATCTAAAGCCCGATCTATTCAGGGGATTAAACCCTGTCCACAATTCGATTATAGAGAATACCTCAGTCACGCAGGTATCGATTATATTAGCTATCCAAATAGCAGTGCGTGGATCACTCTAGCAGAAGTTAGTCATCTAAATGGGATAGAAAAATGGGCGAAGAATAGCCGTGAACATCTTATTGGACTATACAATCGGTGGTTACCTGATCAAGAAAGGGATTTGATTAAAGGCTTAATATTGGGGGCCAAGGAGGGTCTATCAGAAGAGACTTTAGAGAGCTTTCAAAGATCAGGGATCTCTCATATTCTGGCGGTATCAGGCCTTCATGTGGCTCTCATAGGGGCTTATTTGTATTTTTGGGGATATTCAGGATTCCCAAGAAATATATACTCATCATTATCAGTATAATCCTTGTATTTTATGTTTATATGGTGGGTTACAAGGCCTCCATTTTGAGGGCTGTCATTATGTTTTACAGTGGAGCCATCGTAGTTGTTCTAGACCGTGATCGTCATTACCTGAACGCTTTGTTTCTGTCAGGCATTATCATATTGTTTTATGATCCCTTATCTTTGTTTACATTGGGCTTTCAGCTTTCTTTTCTGGCTACTTTGGGAATACTCCTGTATTTCACCAGGTTCAATGATTGCTTATTGAACTTCTTAAAATACAAGGAGTTAAGAGAGTCTGTCCTGCCACTCCGATTGAATCTGATTCTCTCATGGTTGGTTCGTCGTATGATTTCTTTATTGGCTCTCACTTTGACAGCACAAATACTTATAGGACCTTTACTGGTCTATCATTTTGGTGGCTACTCATTAATTTCCATTGTCTCAAACATCTTTATCGTGGTTCTGGCCCAGGGTGCTGTTGCTTTAGCCCTGTTTATAGCCCTCGTGTCTTTCTCAAACTACCTGATAGATATTTATTCAGCCAGTCTATTGGCAATATTAAAGTCCCTCATAGGCTTGTCAGACTATCTATCCCATCTGCCCTTCGCTTATATTAACTTTGGAGAGATAGGAGGGTGGATTTTTTGGATTTATTACCCTCTCCTCCTCGCAGTTCTCCATTTTAAAGGTATATTAAGCTGGTTAGGCCATGAAATCATGATTTATCAAAAGGGTTTATCTTAAGCCTTTAGAGTTTTTTTAGCTGATTGTAGGGTTAATTTTCTGATTTTAACTTGACTTTTCCCCTAAAAACCTTATAATATGATGGATGAATAAAGCTTATAGTTGCTTTATATGAAAAGATTTGTACTTTAAAAGGAGATTGGGATGAAACGAATACTAATATTATTTCTGATTGGCTTGTTTTCTATGCTATTAAATAACTTAAACCCTGTTTTAGGAAGTTCATCCACAGAAAAGTCAAGGACTGCTGATGAAACGAGTGTCTTTGACCATCAGGATGATGATAGTGACAGCGCTGATGATGTTGCCGATGACGATGATGATGATGCTACTGAGAAGGCTGATGCTGAGGAAGGGGATAAAAAAGAGGATGCCAAGGACGAGGGTGGCGACGAAGCTTTTGCTCTGAAAACAGATTCAGGGTTTTTGTATAAAGATAGTGATAATAAATACTACATCTCAAGCCGCCAGAGAATGTGGATTGAAGCAAGAGATAGACCTGTTGGCAAGTTAAAAGGTGTTGGAGTCCAGAAGATAGAAGTTAAAGTGGATGAAGGGGACTACTATGAATATATCGGTGAAAAAACTCACAAGTTTTCTGTAGGAGTCGAAGGGGAGCACCCCATCACATTTCGGGTCACTGATAAGCTGAATAATACAGGGGATCCTAAAACCTTCCAAATAGTGGTGGATAACACGCCACCCACGGAACAAGTGGAATATCAGGTGAACTCACCAGGAAGCTATTATACTAGAGAACGTGTTGTATACGTCCCAAAGGAACATAAGATCGCAATATTTGCTACGGACACAGGGGCTGGCGTGCGTAAAGTTTCAGTATCCCTGAACAATGGGGGATTTGAAGACCATAAGTCTGGCGATACCATCACCCTATCAAGAGAGGGACTGAGTCTCGTTAAGATAAAGTCTACGGATAATGTTCTGAATGAATCTTCTGAAGGTGTCTACAATATACATGTAGACGTAAACCCTCCACTGATTGACATTACTCCCAAATATGCTTTGTTAGACGGAGATGGAAGAGGAGTTGGAGGAGAGAGCGACTCTGGTACGCCAAGTAAAGATAGGAAAAAAAATGGAGATAATGGTGGAAAAGATGGAAAAGATGGAAAAGGTGGGGATAGCAATGAAAAAGGTGGAGATGCCGATAAAGACACTCCTTTGCATGAAGTGGGCCAAATCAATCCATCCGATCAAGAGATTCAACCAGGTCAATCAGATGACGACGATGATGTTGAGGCTGATGATGACGACGACGATGATGCAGCGGATGATGATGATGATGACGACGACGACAGCATCACTGACGGTAAGCTCAAATATACAAATACGAAGAATCTCTTCTATTTAAGAGCCTATGATCGAGAAAGTGGTGTAGCCAAGATTGAATACAAGATTGATGAGAAAGGAGACTGGAAGATATATAAAGAGCCCATCGCTATTACGGTTCCAGGTAAACATACCCTTAACGTCCGTGCTACAGATTATGTTGGGAATGTTAAGACGATCAAACTCAATCTGATCGTTGATGATCTGCCTCCTGATACTAAAATCAAGGCTGAAAAAGGAAAAGGAGCAGTTATCAGTAAGGATGGAGGAGTGATTGGAAAAGGAGTGGACGGAGGAGCAGGAGGTGGAAATGAAGAGGCTCCACCAAGAAACGAAGAATAAGTGATATAATATTTATTAAAGGAAAAGAGTCCAGTTTATGGACTCTTTTTTTTTGATCTTCTTATAGAATGAACTTATTCTAAACTAGCGATGATCTGAGTTTGTCATAAAATATTTTACTCAATATGGATTATAGGGTGATGATTTTATTATTGGATTTGGAGCGTGTTTCTGAACAGACAGAATGTCGTTCTACCAATATTTTAAAAGAAGTAGGCCAGCGTCTGTCTGGCCACATTAGTTAGAATAATAAAGAGTTAGAGAAGAATGAAATAGCCCTGATCAAAATACTTTATTCCTTGCCTTTTCACAGGTTTAGGATTATCTTAAGTTTAAATCTATTTTAATGGGGTTGACATGAAATCTTTCTGGATGAAGACGATTGTTTATACACTTGTGAGTTTTACGATCTTTGCAATCGAGAGGCCTGCCTTCTCTAAAGAGTCTTTGAGGGATCTTAAAAGGCGTCATGTAAGAGAGAATAAACGACTTAAAAGGCGTCAGCTAATAGAACGTAGAGCTTTACAAAGGGCGGCCAAAAGAAGGAATAGGAGGCGTGTAAGCAGGAATAGAAGGCATGTAAGCAGGAAACACGTTTATAGACCAAGAAGAAAAGCCTATAGATCAAGGAAACATGCTTATCGATCGAGGAAAAGAACTGCTAAACGGAGAAAAAGGGTCTACAAAAAAAGAGGATTGAGTCGACGTGTTTTACGACCCTTGGTCTTGAAAGAAAGGGCTGAAATACGAGAATTGAGGGCAAAGCAAGTTGTTGAACAAAGGGAATTAAGGAAAGTCTATCAAGAAAGCCTGAAAAGGATCCGTCAGGAAGTCAAATCCTACCGAAGGGGTGTGAAGGCCTTAAGAACGGTCTATATAAAGGATCATAGGGCCCTCGCAAGAAAACACCGTATAGAGCTACAACTATTAAGAAAGGAACAGAGAATCCGACGACGTGAACTGCTTAAAAGGCCTAGAGTTACGGCAAAGAAAGAAGATGTTAAAAAGTCTACGATCAAGCCCATTATGGAAGGCGAGGGGGTCTCGAATCCTTATAAACCTGAGGACTAAGAAGGCGTTAAAAATCAAGTTCCCGATGGGGTAATAAAACTTTGGTTCTTTATGTTTTTCAGATTGATGAAGGGGTAGAACAG
>CAJXGR010000154.1 GCA_913053665.1 uncultured Spirochaetia bacterium | reverse complement strand
TGTCACCTGTAGAGACGCATGGCCATGCGTCTCTACAGGTGACAAGTTTTATAACTGGACAATTTAAAATCAGTTTGGTATAGTTAAAACACTTTGCAACCCATCTGAATTATATTTAATAAATCCATTTATAAAGCGAATAGTTCGTTTTAATTTAGTCCATTCCAAAAAAAATATATTATATTTTCAATTAAAAGAAATCCATCGGCTAACTTTATTTCTCTGTAATAAATTAAGATAAATAAACATTAAATATCCTATAATGACTAAATGCCTATGATAAGTACAAGACTCAATGAGTCCATTAAAAAGAATCCCATCCTGTGGGTTGCATTTCTCATTGGCCTACTTTACTGGGTTCTTACAGCCACCATTGATTTCATGATTATGGATGTAAATAGCTGGATGGAACACTTTATTGCCCCTTCTGCCCATGTCCTTTCCCATCGAATTATTGTAGCCAGTCTTATCGGCATTTTTGCCTTAATTGCTCAAAGTCAATGGATCCAAAAAAAAAGGCAAGAAAAGGGTGACAGGAGTTTATTCTACAAAAAAGACCTTTTATTTCATGCTGTTTTTGAGAATATCTCTATTGGAATCATCACGCTTTCTACTAACAGAAAAGTGATTGATAGTAACCTGGCCTTTCAAAACATGGTTGAGTATAGTGAAAAGGACCTCATAAATCATGAATTAATCAATCTATTCTTATCGGATGATTATGTAATATTTTGCAATGAGTTTCGTCAGTTATTAAGCGACACAGAGAATCATAGACAATTTGAGATTCCTCTTCTTGGAAGGGATAGGCAAATATTGTGGGTTCGTTTTACGATTTCTGTTATCAGAGACCCACAAAACGAAGTCTTGTCTGTTCTAGCCTTTGCGGAGGATACTTCTAAATACAGAGAGCTTAAAAACATCCTGGAGAACAATGAAACAACCTATCGTCAGATGTTTGAGATGAATAAAGTCGTTAAGTTGCTTATAGACCTTAAGGATGATTGTCAAATTGTAGATGCCAATCCTGCCGCCTGCCAGTTTTACGGCTATTCTTATGAAGAAATTATAGCTCTTGAAGCCTCTGATCTATCCACCCATTCTGTTGGTGAATTTAGAGAGAAAGTGCAACAGGTAATGAGTAAGGAAAGTAGTAGTTTTATATGTAAACATAAACTCAGTTCAGGAGAGTATCGAGAAGTTGAATTATACTTTAATCCTGTAACAATCAAGGATAGGGAATTATTATATGCGATTATCAATGATATTAGTCATAAAATAACGGCTGAAAATGAGTTAAAGCTTATTTTCAAAGAGCTGAAGGGGCTTAAGTCTGCTGTTGACAAGTATTCCATTGTTGCCATAACCGATGCTAAAGGAACTATTAAATATGTTAATGACAAGTTTTGCGAGATTTCCAAATACTCACGGGAAGAACTCATCGGGGAAGACCATACAATCGTTAATTCGGCCTATCACCCAAAATCTTTTATGAAAGACCTGTGGCAAAATATTATGAGGGGTGAAGTCTGGAAGGGAGAGATCAAAAACAGGGCAAAAGATGGAAGTTACTACTGGATGGACACAACCATCATTCCTTTTTTGGATAGCCATAAAAAGCCGTATCAATATGTGGCCATCCGTACGGATATTACTCAAAGAAAGCAAATGACTGATGAACTGGAAAAGGCTAAAGACAAGGCGGAAAAGGCCAGTCAGGCCAAGAGTGAGTTCCTGGCCAATATGAGCCATGAAATACGAACGCCCATGAATGGGATTATCGGCATGACCGAATTAACTCTCAGGACAGATATCTCTGAAGAACAACGGGAATATTTGGAAATGGCAAAACTCTCAGCCCACTCTCTATTGGCCCTTTTAAATGATATTCTGGATTTTTCCAAGATTGAGGCGGGCAAGCTGGACTTTAACAACGTTGATTTCAGCTTACACGCTTGCATAGCAGATATAATCAAGTCTTTCTATCATGAGGCTGAACAAAAAGAAATAAAACTGATTCATCGCATTTCTCCCCATGTGGCAGACAGGATTATTGGTGATCCTGGCCGACTGCGTCAAGTGATGACTAATTTGCTCAGTAATTCCCTGAAGTTCACTAAATCTGGTGAAATCCTTTTAACGATTGAACATATGGATCAGCCTAAAACCAGGATGGCTGATCAGACAGTTCTTCATTTCTCAGTCCAGGATACAGGGATTGGGATTCCTTCTGACAAGCAAGACCTTATATTTGAATCATTTACACAAGCGGATACCTCTATGACAAGGAAACACGGTGGTACAGGACTGGGATTAGCCATCTCAAAGAAGTTAGTCAAGATGATGGACGGTGACATGTGGCTTGAGAGTACTTTTGGTGTCGGGAGTACTTTTCATTTCACTGCTGTATTTCAATTGCAAAAGTCTCAAGAGAATCAACAAGTTTCCCGTAAAAAGCTTAGGTTAGCCAAATTACCTGTTCTTGTTGTGGATGATATAAAAGCGAATCGTATCATTTATAAAGAAATGTTAGAATCCTGGGATATGCTTCCCACCCTTGTATCTGACGGTGAGGAAGCCGTTAACGCCCTGGATGACGCTTATGAAGCGGGTCATCCTTTTCCTATCGCCCTTATTGACATGAGAATGCCCATAATGGACGGCTTTGATTTAGCTAAAGAAATACACGACTCCCCAAAACAGAGGGGCACCAAAATGATCATTTTGACCTCCATAGGACTCAGAGGAGATGCTGACTATTGCCGCAAATACGGAGTGGATGGCTATTTCATTAAACCCGTAAAGCAGGAAGATTTACATGGGGCTATAGAAACGATCTTGAAGTCGTCTATGAATGAAAGTCAATTGATTACCCGTCACTCACTCCTTGAGAGCAAATCCCACTATTATGTACTACTGGCTGAAGATAATCCTACCAATCAAAAGGTCGCTATGTATCTTCTGGAAAGCTTTGGGCATACAGTGAAGATGGCTGAATCAGGGATTGAGGTTCTTCAGCTTTTGGATCAGGAATCTTTCGACCTCATCCTTATGGACATTCAAATGCCGAAAATGAATGGTATCGAGACAACCCTCAAGATACGGGCTGATGAAAAACAAAGCGGTGAGCATATACCCATTATCGCTCTGACAGCCCATGCCATGGATAATGATAGAGATGCTTGTATGGAAGCTGGAATGGACGGTTATATCACGAAGCCTATTGATGCTAAAGAGCTTTTTAAAGCGATTGAACACTTCAAGCATTTAGAAGATTTAGAAGATGAGATAAATCTCCCCAAAGCTGCTGAGAACGTCGACTCTTCTCCTGTCATGGATGCAAAAGTTGCTCTAAATAGATTGGATGGAAATCTTGGTATCTTGAAAGAATTGGCGACACTCTTTATAGACCAGGGAACAAAAGATATTGAAGCCATTCAATCCGCCATTAGCAAGAAAGATGGCAAAAAGCTTTTATATTCAGCCCATAGTCTGAAAGGAGCTGTGAGCAATTTTGAAGCCCGTAAAGCTTATGAGGCCGCCTATCGCCTGGAAATGATGGGACAGAATGATGATTTCTCAGATGCAGACAGGGCTTTTACCGTATTAGAGGAGGAACTCCAACAGTTGAAAGTGGCTTTACTTGATCTGATCAGTAAACCAGCCCCATAGGTTTCTTTATCTATTTCCACTTTTTTTATATTAACCACTTATAACTCTCAAAGAACTCTGCTACTCTCATTCAAATCTTCACACATTTGGATATAATCATCAACACCACCGTGAAACATCTCTTCAAGCTCTTCCAGGGTCTTACCCTCATACATCATAAGGTCATCACCAACCTCTAAAATCTCCCCATGATAAACTTTATAATCTTCATCATACTCTATGGATCCCTTATATCCTTTGTATTCTAGAACTTTCATCTTATTAACCCTTTATCCTCAAGTAATTTTATAATTCTCTCTATATCTTTCAGGTTGTTGGAGGAGTAGAACAGACATTCTGTCTGTTCTACTCCTCCAACGTCCACCTTATAAACTCGTCGAACTCATGTCAATTATCATTCGTGGCTGAACATTTAACTGGTCAGGTAGAGACGATATTCATCCTCAAAACGTTTATAGATAGTTTTTGCCAGCATTTGGTTCTCAGGCAATTCAAACTTAGGATCCACCCGGAGGATCTGAAAGGCGTCTTCTTTTGCTTTTAGAAGGATAGGTTCATCCGTGATCAGATTGGCCAATTTGAGGGAGTCCAAACCGGATTGCCTGTTTCCAAGAAACTCTCCCGGGCCTCGTATCTTTAAGTCCTCTTCCGCTAATGCGAAGCCGTCATTGTGACTCATGAGGGCTTTCAACCGACTCTTACCGTCTTCACTGAGATTGTGATCTATACAGAAAAAGCAGTGAGAGTGATAGTTCCCCCGGCCAATTCGGCCTCTCAATTGGTGAAGCTGGGACAGGCCAAAGCGATCGGCGTTCTCTACCACCATAAAGCTGGCATTGGAAATATCTACCCCCACCTCAATCACGGTTGTGGAGATGAGTATATCGTATTCTCCATTCAGATAAGCCGCCATGATGTCTTCCTTTTCCTGAGGACTATGACGGCCATGAAGGAGAGCGGTATTTCGATTGGGTAATTGGGATTTAATTGCCTCAAACACTGACATGGTGGAGTTTAAGTCTATTTTCTCTGACTCTTCAATCAACGGACAGACCACAAAACCCTGTCTTCCTTTGTCAATCTCCTTATCCATAAACTGATACATGGCCTTTCGCTTCTCATCCGATGATACAATATGGCTGTATATCTCAATGGATCGTCGCGGTTTCTCACGAATCACGGTGAGTTCCAAATCTCCGTAGACTGTTAGAGACAGGCTACGTGGGATAGGTGTTGCCGTCATGACGAGTATATCCAGGGCTTCTCCCTTTTCAATGAGTTGTATTCTTTCCTGAACGCCAAACTTATGTTGTTCATCGATGACAATCAGGCCCAGTTCATGGTATTTCACGTCTTCACTGAATAAAGCATGGGTTCCAACAATGATCTGGGCGCTCCCGTCTTTTATAGTCTCCAGTATTTCCTTACGTTTAGAGGTTTTCACACCTCCCGTGAGGAGTTCCACCCGGATGGATAGAGGGTTTAGCCATCCAGAAAGGGTTTGATAGTGTTGTTTGGCAAGGACTTCAGTGGGGACCATAAGGGCTGTCTGATAGCCGCTTTCTATGACTGTAAGCATAGCTAAGATAGCTACCACTGTCTTTCCACAACCCACGTCCCCTTGAATCATCCTGTACATAGTGTTTTGCGATAGAAGGTCCTCTTTTATTTCCCTTAATGCATCTTTCTGGCCGGATGTGAGTTTAAAGGGAAGGGACTGAATCAGTTGTGAGACGAGTCCAGCAGGATTATCTTTATACTTTCGCTCTTTGTGATGGGTGAAGTAGTGCTTCTTTAAGGCCACATTGCATTCCAGTTCAAAGAGTTCGTAATACTTGAGGCGGTAAATGGCTTTCTCCAGGGTTTTATGATCCTTGGGAAAGTGAATCTCTCTGAAGGACTCCCTTTTGGACATGAGCTGACGTTTTTTTATGATGGACTCAGGCAAAGACTCTCCAAATCGGGTGGATGTGAGGGCCTCAAAGATGATCTGCCTCATGAAGTTCTGTGTGATCCCTTCGGTTAAGGGATAGATGGGTACGATCCTCATAAAGTTCAGGGATTCGCCGGCTGAGCCTTTGGGGACGAAGTCAAATCGGGTGGCCTGGACTTCCCCGTATCGATACTGGAAGTCGCCGAAAACGATATATTCTTTCCCTTCTTCCAGGACGTTTTTCATGAAATCCCGATTGAAACAGATCAGGTTAGCCCTTAAGAAGCCGTCGGTCACCACGACCTTCAGGACTTTCTTTTTGTTAGCGTAGAAATAGTCGTATCCCAATACCTTGACCTCAACGGGGTATTGCTCATCACTGTCTCCCAGGAGGTCTTTCAAGGGTCGACACCGCTGACGGTCTTCATACTTCTTGGGGAAGTGGCTTAACAAATCCCCTATACTATAGATATTCAGCTTGTTGAGGAGGGCCAATCGGCTTTCTCCCACACCACTTAAATCGATTAATGACATAGTTTGTACTTTATTGATATACTCTAAAATATCATGCTTATCCCTGTAGAAAGCCTGAAGATGGATATTGCATCAGATGGATTGTTGTCTTTATCTATATCGTCCCCTGTGAAAAATATATCATATCTTATAAGTATAGGTATAGCAAAAGTTCGCGAAATGGGTATTTCTATTCCAGTGCCAATAAAGAAATTACCGGCTATCCTTCTTTTTGCATCCTCTGGAATAGCGACTCCGAGCCCATACTGAAAAACAAAAATGTCATTGAATGTGACGTCAAGTAATATAAGTGAAAGTTGAAAATAGTTGACAGTCCCACTTTCCGTTGTCAGTAGATGAATATAACCTAAATCGATACCCATACCTTCAGAACTTACATTCCATGAACTTTCACGTTTTTTATTTTGTTGTTGCTGATTGACTTGAGTTTCTTGTTTATTTATAGATTGATATGATTGGTTATACAGCAATTGGACACGTAGTTCTTGAGAAAAGTTATTTGTCGTAGTTCCATCTCCTAGCCCTTCATTACTGCCCAGCCCAAGTCCTCCAAGTAGTCTCACTTTGAATTGTACCGGATTGCTTGGCTCATCCTCAGCATAAAGGGACAGGCTGATAAAGGTTGATAGAAAGATTATGATGAATATCCATGTTCTGTTCATTAAAGTCTCCTGAAGATCATGATTAGCTATGTCTCACTCAATAAAATGCCTTTAAAACTTCATGGTGAGTCCAGTCAATAGCCTAAAGAGTGATATGCTATTGCTTTTATTATTATCTTTTCCGTCACTTATGATGAGAATATCATATCTGAACAGAATAGGTATAGCAAAAGTCTGGGAGATAGGTATCTCTATTCCTGTGTCAATAAATAAATTAAAGGCTACAGTACCTCCGGATTTCTCTGGAACAGCAGCTCCCAATCCATACTGGATAACAAAAATATTATCTATTGTATGGTCATACATGAATAATATCTGAATATAGTTTATAGCTCCATCATCTATTGTTAAAGTATGAATATAACCTAAATTAAGTCCAATATAATATTCAGTATCATTCTTATCTTTTGGCTGTTGTTGGTGTGGTTGGGTTATAGAGGTCTTATTTTTTAAAGGGACTTCAATAAAAAGAACTTGAACTTGAAGATCAGCCGATCT
>CAJXGR010000153.1 GCA_913053665.1 uncultured Spirochaetia bacterium | reverse complement strand
CCGTTTCTGTTCAAAAGATTCTTCGGGGATGCTTCAGGGTTTCTTCAGGCGGAAGAGGTAGAACAGACAGAATGTCTGTTCTACCTCTTCATCAACCTAAAAATATAAAGAACCAAAGTTTTATCACCCCATCGGGAACTTGATTTTTAACGCCTCCTAAGAGCCTTTAGGAATAAAAATCTTCTTGACATTCTCAATAAATTATGCTACTATTATTTTCTATCCATCAGCAGAATGATGCATTAATTACTTCCTGTGAGACAAATAGATGCCATTATCCCCCAGCCTTTGGATTCTTCATATATGCCTAATGCTATCTCTAATCACTTGCAGTTCAAGAAAATGGACTAGACCTACCGAGCTTAAACCTGTATTAAAAGTGAAAAAGCTTAAGGGAAACAGGCTAATGCATTTGGAGACAAGAGTTAGTATCCCTGAATCCTGGAATTATCTGTTGGAAAAAGAGGATCGGGCCATTGCCGTTTTTGAAAGCGAGGACTCAAAAGTAAAAGGCAAATTATATCTGTATCCCAAAAGTAATCTATCCCTCAAAACTCTCTTCCAGAAGTATCTTAAGGTAAAAGAAGATATTCATTTCAGTTGGATGAGAGGAGTTCAAATTGGCCTTAAGGAGGCCTGGATGGCGAAAGGAGAGATTGAGAGTGTTGAGGACTTTCAGGAAGGTAAAAAAGTCTATCATACGGTGTATTTATCCTTAATTTCTTATAAGGAAAAGACTTATGAGTTGATATTGTTGGGTAAAGGAAAGGGACTTAATCTGGAAAAAGAAGCCCTACAGATAATTAACGGTATTCGGCGATATCAAGGCAGGACGCAAAGCTATAGAGAACGTTATGGAATACGCATCCACAACTCAGAGGATTGGGATCCATTATCCACACAGGGAAATCAGATTATCAACTGGTCCCATAAAAGGATAGCTATTTTACTAAGTGTGTCACTTGTTGCCAAGATGAAGAACTCCAAAGCCTTTAAGGAAGAGGTGAAAAGGGACATCAATTTATATAAAATCAACCTGAGTGAAGCGGGGGTTCAATATGATTTTGAACTCCGAAAGACTAAAGTAACAAATAAAAAGAAGTTAGCTGTTATATTTCATGCTGTGGGTGTGAGGAAAAAGAAAAAGATCGCTATTCGCAAATATTATTTTGCTTATAAAAATTATCTGTATGAGATGGAAATACTCTATGAGTCAAAGGATTGGAAAGAGGGAATCAGCAAAGAAGTGAGAAAAGTGCTAAAAGCCATCCAGTTCACTCGTTAGGATTGATTTGAAGAAGGAAGAGAATATTGTTCTTGACAAGTTTAATATATGGTTTATAATGGTGTTAAAGGACTTGGAAAGTAAATGTCTGCTGCATAAACCATTTTAGGAGTGATTATGTCTGTCATTAAAGATATACATGCCCGTGAGATCCTCGACTCACGAGGCAATCCTACGGTTGAGGTGGAAGTTATTCTGGATAGCGGTATCGTTGGGAGGGCGTGTGTCCCAAGTGGGGCTTCTACAGGGGAACATGAGGCTGTAGAACTTCGGGATGGTGATTCGTCCAGATATATGGGAAAGGGTGTATTGAGGGCTGTCCAAAACGTGAACGATCTTATATCCTTGGAAATGGAGGATATAGACGTTCTGGATCAGATTGGTATTGACAATCGTCTTATCGAAATGGATGGAACAGAGAACAAGTCAAAGTTGGGAGCCAATGCGATGCTTGGAGTCTCTCTGGCTTGTTGTAAGGCGGCGGCTGAGTATGTGGAACTCCCTCTCTACCGTTATATTGGGGGTGTGAACGCCAGAGTACTGCCTGTTCCTATGGCTAACATATTGAATGGGGGCGCCCATGCCGATAATAACGTGGACCTTCAGGAGTTTATGGTGATGCCTGTGGGGGCTTCAAGCTTTAGTGAGGGTCTCAGGATGATAGCCGAGATATTTCATGGGTTGAAAAAGATTCTGAAAGAGAAAGGTTATAGTACGGCTGTTGGAGACGAGGGAGGCTTTGCCCCTAGTCTCAAGTCCAATGAAGAGGCGGTTGAGGTGATATTGTCAGCCGTTGAACAGTGCGGGCTTAGCCCTCGTAAGGATATTTACATAGCCCTGGATCCTGCTTCCAGTGAGTTTTATGATAAAGATAAAAAGAAGTATATCTTTAAAAAGTCGGATAAGAGAGAGTTAAGCTCTGAGGAGATGGTGGATTTCTATGTGGATTGGGTCAAGAAGTATCCTATCCTCTCAATAGAAGATGGGATGGCTGAAGACGACTGGGATGGCTGGAAGATCATGACTGAGAAATTAGGTCAGAAGATACAATTAATGGGGGACGATCTTTTCGTGACCAACACGAAACGCCTGAAACAGGGTATTGACCAGGGAATATGTAATTCGATACTCATTAAAGTCAATCAAATCGGGACGCTAACAGAAACCATTGAAGCTGTTGAGATGGCGAAAAGGGCAGGCTATACGGCCGTTATTTCCCATCGGTCGGGGGAAACAGAAGATACTACTATAGCAGACCTTGCTGTCGCCTTGAACACAGGACAAATCAAGACGGGTTCATTGTCCAGGAGTGATCGTGTCGCTAAGTATAATCAGCTTTTAAGGATTGAAGAAGGTTTAGGGGATGGGGCCATCTATCAAGGATTGGAGAGTTTCTACAATTTACCTCATTTGTGATGAGTGATAGGAACTGTTCCTTTTCCTGTGGGGGCTAAAGTAGTAGGGGCCGATGTAATTCAGTTCTGACTCAACGTCATCGTTATAGTGTATGTATAAACGTATTCTAACAAAGAACATCCGGGTCTCTCCACTTTCCATAACTAGAGTGCTGCCAGGTTCAAGGGTTGTATCATATCCCTTTGGCTTTCCTGCTATGCTGTCCACTATGTCACCACGCTCGTTATAGAGGTCCACACTGATTGTCAGGCCCTGGAGCTTGATCTCATCTTCATTGTAAAGTTTTACGACAACACGAAATGTTTTATAGAGACTGTCTCGAATAACCTTAAGACTCTTTATTCTCACCCTCGGCATCCTGGCTTTCATGGATTGGGCGGCTTCTCCTCCGGAGTATACCTCAGATTTACGATCTAAAGGCTTGTCACGTCCATAACCTCTATAATAAAATCGGCCAATTCTATCTCCTTGAGGGTTAAATATTTCCATCTTTTCCCGCTTTCCCCCGTCTCCATAATAGTATATGTAGTAGGTAAATAAACGGCTGTCGCGATAATTCTCTTCACGCTTTAGACGGTTATTCTTGTTATAGTAAAGCTTTTGCGAAAGTATTCGGTAACCTCGCGGGCTGAAGCGTTCTGAACGGACATGAGTTCGCGTGATCATATTTCGGCTGAACAGTACGTTGTTTTCGTAGACCTCAAACCTGTAAATATAGTTATTATGGTGATATACAACGTAATATCTTTTGAAGTAATGGAGATAACGAGGATTGATACGTCTTTTGAAAACCGGGATTTTCCATGTGTGATAGTGGTAAGCAATGGCATAGTAAGCCTTTGATCCCTGTCTGAAAGCAGGTTGATCCACGTATTCCTGAGCCTCTAATTGGATGAACCCTGTTCCAATAAGGTAAAAGGCGAGGCTTGTAACTATGATTGTTCTCATTTTGCTTACCATAAGTACTATAAAGAATCGGAGTTTTGTAAAACAAGCTAAAGACATTCTTTAGAGGAATTGTCGAAATCATGAGTGATGGGTATTAATTTCTCTTCTTGGCTTACTCATTCTACTTTTATTAGTTATATTTTATAATCTATAAATATTATATAGCCGTTTCAAGAGTAAGGAGGGTTTCATGACAGGTCGTGTATTTCTTTTAATCTCTATTATTTGCACTTTTACCTTAAGCATTGAAGCTAAAAGCCCGTCAGATAGATTGTTATGGAACCAGATTCAAAGCTCTTATAAGAAAAACTCCTATCGTGCTACATTATCGTATATTAGAGGCTTCCTTAAAGATCATCCTAGATCGAAGTATGTTCTGGAAGCTAAGGTATTAAAAGGAAAAGTCTATATCCACCTTAAACACAGCATGAGGGGAATCGAATATCTGGATAGACTGATTCACAAGAATAAAAAGCTATACAAACGACCTGATCTCATGGCTTATATGGCTAAAGAAAGCCAGAAGCATTCAATATTGTCTGCCAAACAAAGAATCTCCTATCACACTAAAGCGATCTCTTTATATATCAAGAGGAAGAAAAACAAAGAGACCATCTCCCTTTACTACAGTCTGATTCGTGTCTATAGAAATAGAAGCTATCATGGCAAGAGCCGAAATATCCGTAAGTTAAAGCGGTTTAGAGATCAAAAGAGGATACTGAAGTACTATGACAGGATCATTGGGCTTTCTGACCCCAAAAAGGCTAAAAATCCCGATCAGATCAAAAGATATAAATCATTACAGGCTGAAGCTCTTTACTATAAAGGGACTTATATTGATGATATTTACTACGATAATAAGAAACTTGCACTAAAATATTATAGAGAAGTCATTAAACGCTACCCAAAAGAATATCCTGCGAGCCAGGCACGCATGGAGCTTGCACGGTATTATCAAAGTAATTATCTCTATAAAAAAGCTGTGAAAGAATATCGGCAGGTGATTTTAAACCACCCAGACACGAAAATAGCTGAGTCCGCCGAGTTAAAGCTGGATGCGATGACCCTTCCCTTTCTTCTGTTGGGGAATGTGGGGATTATAAGACCCGGTGAGAAGGTTCTATTGGATTGGTCAGCCCGAAATATGAAGATAATTCATTTGTCAGCCTGGCGTGTAAATCTATTTGATGTGTTAAAGAAGACTCATCAACTGGATGAGCTTAACAAATACTCGCTAGACGGCCTAAAACCCATTGCCAAATGGAACTTTAGAACACCCGATA
This sequence comes from uncultured Spirochaetia bacterium, assembly GCA_913053665.1. Classification (GTDB taxonomy): domain Bacteria; phylum Spirochaetota; class UBA6919; order UBA6919; family UBA6919; genus CAJXGR01. The sequence continues at coordinate 2,450 of CAJXGR010000153.1, read as the reverse complement.
GAGGGAATCATTATGTCCACTCCTTTAATGACCCTGGAAATCCATCTATTCCCGTACCCATAAGGAAAAATGGGGCCTATATCGTCCAGGCAACCGGCTCCAACACTGAAGGGCTCCAATACAAAGCCTCTATACTGATTATCATTTCCAGAATCGCTTTGATCACTAAGACAGGGCAGGATAAATCAATCCTCTACACCCTGGATTCACGATCTGGTCAGCCTATCCCTAAAATAGATATTCTAATTCAAAAGGCCATAAAGATTAAGAAGGGTAAGAAGGACTATGATATAAAATATGAGCATCACTCGTTTTTAACGGATGACAATGGTTTCCTGGCTCAGCCACTCCAATCAGAAGACCCATTAATTATCATCGCTAAGAGAGGCGAGGATTACGCCGTTTCAAAGAACTATACTTACAGAAATATCTGGAATAGAGTTCATTACAGTGATAGGGGGAAGAAAAAAGATTATAAAATCTATGGTTACATGGATCGTCCCGTCTACAGGCCAAATCAAACCCTTCGCTTTAAAGAGATCATCCGAATATATGATCAGAAAGGGTATATAAACGTTAAGGATCAAAAAGTGGAAGTTCTGATCAAAGATCCCAGGGGGCGTGAAGTGAGTCGGCAGACTCTTAAAAGCAATGAATATGGTACGGTGAGCGGCTCATGGAAAATAGACTCTGAGCCAAGGTTAGGGAAGTATAAAATCTATGTGATGGTTGGTGATCAAGAGATTAGCCCCTATAAATCAGCTGGGAATTACTTCAGAGTGGAGGAATATAAGAAGCCGGAGTATCAAGTCAATGTGACACCTGATAAAAAGAGATACAAGTTGGGGGATAAAGTTCGGTTCAAGATTCAGAGTAAATATTACTTTGGGACGCCTGTGCGAAACGCTAAAGTAGAGTATAGGATCTATGTAAAGCCTTATTACCACAGCTACCAGCCCAAGAGAAAATATTCATGGTACTATGATACAGAGTTTAAGAAACTGAGAAACCCTCAATATGCTATGGATCAAGCTAGATACCCTGGATACTATTATAGTTCTGAACTGGTGAAAAAGGGGGAGGTGAAAACAAATGAGAAGGGTGAAGCCTATGTTACTCTACGATCTAAAAGAATTAAAGATCATGAAGACGCTGATATTATTTATAGCATTACGGTAACGGTTGTTGATGACTCAAGACGGCATGTAACAAAGGAAGCGAAAGTCAAGATCACCCAGAACCCTTTTTATATTTACCTCAACACGGATCAATATCTCTATAGCAAGGATGAGAAAGTAAACATAAACATCAAGGGAATGAACGGTAATGGTAAAGCTGTTCCATTCAATGGTGAAGTGAAAGTTTATTCACTCAGATTTAGAGAAAACCCTGTCAGAAAGAAAGATCCCTACGATCGCAAGTGGAAACCATTTATAGAAAGGACGGATGAGATTATATATCGTCGGAAAGTCCATGTGGATAGTGAAGGCAAGGGACAAATACAGTTTATATCCCCTCAGGAAGGGTATTTTAAAGCCGTTGTAACGTCCAGGACTTCCAAGGGTAGGGAAATCAGGGGGATCTGTTATTTATGGGTAGCCGGGAAGTCTAATCACTTCAGGAATTACAAGTATAAAGAAGTTGAAGTCCTGACTCACAAAGACACCTATCGATCCGGTGAAGAGGCCCGAATACTGATTAACACAATATATAAAAACTCCTATGTCTTGCTCACAATAGAATCTAATAATGTTCATTACCATAAAATGCTGTTCATAAAGGGACAGAGCAAGGTGGTGAAAGTAGTTATCCCTCGAAACATTGGCCCAAAGGTACGTTTTGTAGTAGACCTTGTAAGGAACAATTACTTTTACTTTGATTCTCTGGAAACGATTATCCTACCTGAAGATAAACTCCTCAATGTTGAGATTACAAGTCCTAAAAAGACGTTTCAACCTCAGGAAGAGGCTGAGTTCAAGGTCAGAGTGACTAATCAGCAAGGTGAAGGAGTTCAGGGTGAGTTCTCACTGGCTTTTGTGGACAGATCTGTTTTCTATATCCAGCAGGAATATGGAAGGGACATACGTTCTTTTTTTTATGGGACGAAATATCAGGCTGAAGTGTCTACAGGAGGTAGTTTTAAGTTTGATCCTTATGCATATGGCTTTTGGATTGATGATACAGAGAAGTCTCTCCCCCCCAGAATCGGCTTTCTTAGTATTCAGATATTTACAGACATGAGGTCTTCAGTTAGGGAGAAGGCAATACATAAACTTAAGAGGATGTTTAGTGATCCTAACACATCAAAAGAGACTAAAAAGACTATCAAAAAAATCTTAAGGAAAGCCAGAAGGAATGAATTGATTATTGAGATGATCGGTGGCCGTCACATTCATGCAGACTTGACTGTTAATCTTGAGGCAGACGATTGGTGGGGTGAACAAGATGAG
>CAJXGR010000152.1 GCA_913053665.1 uncultured Spirochaetia bacterium | reverse complement strand
AAACACTGGATATTGGTGGAACAAATAATGATCAGCAGGTTGCTTCAAAGACAACATGTATGGCTGATCCACAAAAAGCCACTCAGAAAAAAGGAGTGGGAGGATTGTTACGAGCGAGATTTCTTGGCCGCAGGAAAATGAGAGGTAAATATTATAGTTCATCTAGTAGTGCCTGCCAGTTCAATACATCCAGCAGTTCTGTCCGCCTTGTCATACACAGAGATACGATATTTGGTCCTGGACGACATTATTTAAGTGCAATCAATGATAATGATAAAGTCTTTTGGACAAGCCTTTTAGATGGGTTTGAGGATAATCCTGTCGAGAGTATCATTGTTCAGCAGAAGGGTAAGCATTTTAGAGTTATCCTGAAGGTGAGATACTCACTCTACTCAATAGTTCTACAAGGCAGTGACGGGAAGGTTTTAAGCAAAAAAGAACTGTTTTAAATGCTGTCAATGGTCGGGTCATCCGATGCAGGGCTATTTCATTCTTCTCTAACTCCTTATTATTCTGGCTAATGTGGCCAGACAGACGCTGGCCTGCTTTTTTTAAAATATCGGTAGAACAGACATTCCTGTCTGTTCGGTCCCTAATTAAAATAAACAATTATCAGGAGAATGAAATAGCCCTGAGAAAAGAGTTGACATTCTCAGTCCAATTGGCGATATTTGGGATAGGAGTTTTTCAATGGCCGATCTAAGTGAACCACGAGTGAGAGAGATTGTTCGAGACGAGCGTTCTGTAATGCAAGTCCCCCAATACCTTGGGTCTATCAAAGCAACGTTGGAACATAAAGGGGATAAAGCTGATGTGGAGAGTCTGAGAGATGAAATGGCTTCTTTTAGAGAAGAGGTAAATGCTAGAATCGATACTCTCAGAGGGGAAATGAAGGGAAATATCAAAGCTCTGGAAGTAGAACAAAAACTCACAAGAGAGTTCATTAAAACACACTCCAGAATTATGATTGGAATTGCTGTTGTCATTTTATTCCTCCTTATTAAATGGATCTTTTTCCTCTAAAACTTATAACTCATGCCAAAATTAGGGATATAAAAAATCGTGAAATCTAAATCCTTTATCTCCCAGCTAAATAAAAAGGTGTTTTCCAGATGGAGAGAAAAGCGTTTAGAGAGGTTAATATCCAGTTCAAGTCCAGGTTTAGCGATAAAAAAAGAAGAAAACCTACTCCCATTAAGGCTATTGGGAGATATGACGTAGGCCGGCATATAACCCACTCCCATTTTAGGAGAAAGTTTAAGCCACTTATTACCCAATGGATACAAAACGTTGAGTGTCATGGGCAAATGATGGGCTGTGGTGCTGATGGCAACACTGGTATATTCATTTCTTAATGCAAAATAGCTGATATCTAACTCGTAATACCATTTACCACCCGACAAGTTATCCCTATAAAAGACTGAAATATAGGGTATTTTAGTTTTGGACGTCCCCTTCAAATGACCGAAAAATATGAGATAACCCACCCTTACACCTATTAGATGATTAGTTTTTTTCTTAACCTCCTCATTGAGAGAGCTTTGTACCCTCATGGTTTCTAAAGGATCCTTCTTTTCCTTTTGGGGAGGCAGTTCTTTTAATTTAAAAGGTGTCAACTCATATTTAAATGCTATTTTAATGGCTTGAGTCGGATTAGAGACTTCGTTTATCGGTGACTGATTCACCCCTTCAGAATTAGGTACTTTCTTTTCATACTGTGAGACAGACAATGTTGGGAGAATAAGAACCAGGAATAGGACTAAAAGCAGATTCATCCGTTGATAGCACTTAGCATGCTGAATGAAAGAGTAAACAAAACGTAACATAGCCGTCAATCCTTTTCTAAAGTGAAACTTATAATATATATTACTCTGCTCCATTTCTCATCCTGACGCGTGAGGATTTAATAAAATCTCTGCGTTCCATGTGTCCTCCATTTGTTGATATTCTCTATGTCGAGGTTCACTGCTCGACCCAAGGATTCCTCAAAGCCCGGATCGGTCGGACTGGGAAGTCCGACCTACACCACGTAATGTAGGGGCATACCCACGTGTCTGCCCCTGTGGAAAGGTGAACACGTGGGTTCACCCCTACATAGCAATTTAGTATTTTATGACTCTAAAACCCTCAATTCAACAGATTCCGGCGGGTCGCCCCTACAGGCCGTCATCCAAGAGTTTTATCACTATCGGCTTATTAATGGAATGTTGCGTTTTTATGGGCTTAAAACTTATAATGGATTCCTGCACGGGGAAGTAAAAAATAAATGGTGTTTTTACCAAATGATTCTGTCGTATCCTGATTGGCACTAAGGCTGGCTCCAAAGGATAGTTCAACATTATCTGCTAGATCAAAGGAGAAAGTGACCATAGGCCGAATATAGAAAAAGTGTAAAGTATCAGTGACTGTAGGATTAAACACTTTAATGATAAGATACCGATAACCCAGGCCTAAAGCAGGACTTAGATAGACCCCATTAGCAAGTCTGAGCCTCCAAACCAATGAAAGGGTAAAAGAGAGATTGTGAACAGTAAAGTCCAATGAGCTACCACCTGTTCTAATATCAAAGTTCATGTAACCCAACTCGTAGTCTAGAAAGAGACTTTTACTATTAAAGAAAGTGTGTCTATAATTAGCGGCTATATAGACAAAAGGAAAGTTAGTTTTTGTGATTTTATCAATATCTGATCCGAATGCAAAGGGATAGCCGAACCATAGGCCGATATGATGTTTCAAAAGCTTCTTTCTTGGTCCACCCTCTAAGGAGCTGACCACACGAAAAGTATCTAACGGGTCAGCCACGTTCTTTTGGGGAGGTAATTCCTTAAGCTTGAAGGGCTGAAGTTCATAATCCTTGGCTCCTCCCACTGAGTAGGAAAGGAATATGAGAAACAGGGACAGTGAAATTAAAGGGATAGATTTTGTCATAAAACCTTTTATTTGATGGATCATAAAAGTTTTACCTAATTAAAGAGATCAAAAGATTGTAAACGAATAAAGTTGACTATAAAGCCCCGTATCAGTCCGTTCAATTTATGGTTCATGGTCAATTCCTTACGGATCCAGGGATAAGCATCGATCTCCTCGTAGGGGCGACCCGCCGGGTCGCCCCTACGAGGAGATCTCACTACCAATATTGTTTACGTTAATTATTGCTAATGAAACGAGCAATGGATTTTACCACTCTCTTTTCGATTCTCTCGTGTCACGCTGGACGTAAGAACAGGGCCGGATAATCCCTTTACCGAATTAGCTATATTCACTGATGAAATAGTCTCTCTGCTTGTTCCAATAACCCAGATGGGTCGTTTATATCTTCTTAGATACCTGACAACATGACTTATATCACGGGCATGGTCTGGACTCATTCTAAATGGAGTGGTCAAGCTGTATGTCCGATTAGTAATGGGAGCGTCTACTAAGGCTACTATAAAACCCTGTTTGGTAAATAAATCAAGGCTACGTACAAGGAAATTGCCCTTCATTTTGGGGATGATCACTTCCCCTGATTTCTCTTTGAGTTTAAGAGTCCCTTGACCCCCAGGAAAGAGGATGACAACAGCCGACGTTTTTTTTCTATGGACTAAAAGGAAGTTCTGCCGGACGTTGGGGCGGGTTTTAAGACTTATGAGTTCCCCATCCACCCTTAGGGGAATCTTCCGTTGTTCACTCATACAGGAAATCATGGTCATCAAAACCAAAATACAAGCCCCTGATTCAGGGTTTAACAGACCTTCCATAGGATACCTCTTCTTCATAAGATAACCCATTTTTTAATATTATAAACCTCAGGATAAGGTTTTCGTAGTAATTAAGATATAACCTTATCCCGCTGTAGAGGCGACCCGGCGGATTGCTCCTACAGCGGGTAGAAGACCCATAGACCTATTCCTGAATCAGTAAACCCACTATCCGTACGGGTTCAACATGTTGAACCCGTACGGATAGTGGGTGGAAAGATGAATACTCCGGATCGCCATGACAGAACCCTGTCATTCCAAACTGTCCACAGGCTGAATCGACTTCTCGTCCGATAGATGAGTATTGTTGGATTCCACCTTGAACTGACCAATCAGCCCCTGAAGTTCCGCCACCCCCTCCGAATTCCTCATCCCTGCAGTAGAAACCAATTCAACAGTCTTGGTTAATTCACCGATTCCCAGGGTGACCTCTTCCATTCCGTTTTTAGTTTGACTGGATATGTCGCTGAGCGTGGCCATAGAGCTTGTTATGGTCTCAGCCTTTTGATTGATCCTGTTGGAGGAATCTTTTACATCCTCTGTGACTTGAACAATCAGATTCAGAGACTGCAAGATCTGTTGACTCCCGTTGGATAACTCACCCATAGCGGCTCTCATCTCCATCATACTGCTTGAGACCTCTTTGACTCCCTCAACAATTGTGAGGAATGTTTTTCCTGTCTTATTTGTGGACTCCACAGAGACTTGAATGTCCTCGATCACGTCCTTCAGAGACCTGGAAATCTCTTGGGAGTTTTTCCCGGTGGTTTCTGCTAATTTCCTGATCTCATCGGCCACAACGGCAAAGCCTTTTCCATATTCTCCAGCGTGAGCCGCCTCAATAGCGGCATTCATAGCGAGAAGGTTGGTCTGTTCAGCAATGTTATTGATCACAGCGATCATTTCCATGATCAGATGAGCCGAATCGGCCACTTTCTTTATGATCTCTACGGTGTTTTTCATTTCCTTTTCGCCGTTGGAGGCGTTTTTTTCAAGTTCGTTCGCAATCTCCATCTTTGCCTCAGAGGTGTTTGAGATGTTCTGAATGGAGGAAGAGATCTCCTCAATGGACGAGGAGGACTCATCGATGGCTGAAGCCTGTGTGGATATCAATCCAACCACCTGTCCGATGGACTCTTTCACTTTGTTGGCAGAGCGTTTGGACGAATGGATCTCATTATCCAGATAGATGATTTGTTCTTTCATGCTGTCTAAATTGGCTTTCATCTCCTGAAGGGCAGCGGCGGACTCTTCTGCAGAGGCGGCCAAGTCTTCACTCACGTTCTTTTCTTTATCAGCCACTTCTTTTATGGAAACAAGCATTATATTCAGGGAGTGAACAAAGTTATTGAAATAATTGGCTAAGGCTCCCACTTCATCCTTTGACTGGACTTGAAGGCGTCGGGTTAAGTCACCTTCCCCTTCTGATATGTCTTTCAAGAGTGCTGTTGTCTTCTTTATTGGATGAGCTATGGTTTTTGAGGCGATAAAAGAAAGGCCAATGATCACCAAAAGGATAAAACCTCCTATTAAAATACTTTGCCCCGCTAAATCATCTATAGGAGCGAGGGCTTCGGCTTTTTCAATTTCAGATAGAATGACCAAAACAATATCTTTAATGACTAAAGGTTTATAAGAGCTTAATACGGGAACTCCTCGATAATCACCTATTATTTCAGTATTTGTCTCTCCTTTTAATGCCTTTTTGACAGCTTTGGTTTGAACTGTTTGGTACAAAATAGTAGTCTTATGGTCTTTTATGCTTTTGATGAGCTTTTCGTCTGTATGAATGGCTCTCAGCTCTTTAAAGTACTTTTTTGGGTTTTGCTTAAAAAGCCTTGAGGTGCTTCTCATTTTGTGGTCTTTGCCCACGAGATACGTCTCACCAGTCTTCCCCAGACCATCCATTTTCCACTTTTCGTCACCCGTCATGATTCTGTCAATTTTGTCTATGGCTATTTGAAAAACCAGTACGCCAATCTTTTCCCCATTGTCATAGATGGGTGAGGCAATGAAAGAGGCGGGATCAGCGTAGGAAGGGTCGTAGGGCTCAAAGTCCACCAGTTTAACAAAGTCCTTATCAGTAGATTTTCTTGCCTCATTAAACACCCTGGCGAAATTAGTGTTCTTGTAGGGGCCGGTGATTAGACTGGTGGCATAATCCACTTCTTTAAACACTGTGTAAACAATATGACCCGTCTTGTTGTCTATCAAAAAAATATCGTAATACCCAAATCTTTTCTGGTAATTATGAATAATCTGATGATACTTTTCATGGATTCTGGAGTATGGACTTTTGTCGTCCGCCTTAGTGAGTCTGTATTTTTTACCCGTATCGTATTTATTGTTGGCGATATACTGATACTGAAGATAAGTGGTTTTATCTTCTCCCGGCCAGTAGGATTTTCGGGTGATGGAGTCGTGTACATTGATTTGCAGGCGAGTGAGGAACTGGGTATCATAATAGTTTTTTGTTTCCGTTTCATAAACAGATAGTTTGCGTCCCGGCTTGACATCTTCTAAAACACTATGAAAAGTGGATTTAAACTCTTTCATGGCATTCACGATCATTCTGTCTTCTGAGTAGGTCAATATCTGGTTTCTGATATTCTGGAAGTAGCTTTCGATTTGTCGGGCTTTGGTCTCCCGAACAGAGGTGAGAGCCTTAAAGGATAAATCCCTGAGGGCTTCCTCCCCATTGACATAGCCGTTCCAGCTCACAGTGATAATGGATAGAAGACCGATCATCAGGGAAGTGGAAATGATCTTCATTGAGATGCTCATATTTCTAAACCATGTCATAAAAACTCCTGAGTGTCTATCCTCTGTAGGGGCGAACCCATGTGTTCGCCTTTCCACCCCCTATCCGTACGGGTTCAACATGTTGAACCCGTACGGATAGGGGATATTCACCCTTATGGTGCCTGCATAGACCTTTGAATTGGGCAGACACGTGGGTCTGCCCCTACAGGTTATAACGACTAAATTGGGTCAAAATCACTAATTCGACGGTTTCTTCAAACCCGCCCCTACAGAGGATCAGTCCATGTTACTACTTTATATTATTCCAGAAAGAGATGAATCCATTGAGACGATCTTATTAGAATATAAGCAATAATTGATTATCGTTCTATCTTTATTGTAACAATAAGCTAAAATATTTAAACCCTCATAATGAACCTCTCACTCACTTTTTTTTCGATAATAAGTTGCCTTTTGGGAGTCCCCCAATGCCTTGTAAACAGCAGTTAGCCACTTGTAAGAGGTTTTTGTGTGAGGATCATTCTCTCCCAAAGCTTTTTCACGGATTAATACGGCTTTTAGAAGATAGCGTTCCGCTTTTTTGTAGTTCTTTAAATGATAATAGACGGACCCAATATTGTTGTAGCTGATGGCTGTACTGGGATGTTTTTTTCCTAATACTTTCTCATCAATCTTGAGAGCTTTGAAAAGGTATTCTAATGCTTTCTCATACTTGCCTTGATGATTATAGACGGCCCCAATGTTGTTATAGGTCATGGCTGTACGGGGATGTTCTATTCCAAAGACCTGTTCCTCAATATTTAGAGCTGTCAAGAAGTATACTAAAGCTTTCTCATACTTACTTTGATTATCATAGACTGAGCCAATGCTACTGTAACTG
>CAJXGR010000151.1 GCA_913053665.1 uncultured Spirochaetia bacterium | reverse complement strand
CCAGGCCAATGAATTGCTTAGAATACGCGATCTCATTAACAGCATTTTAGTGAAACATACCGGAAAACCTTTAGAAACCATAAAGGAAGATGCCGACCGGGATTTTTTCATGACGGCTCATGAATCCAAAGATTATGGTATAATTGATACTGTATTTGAACGTAAAGACAAAGAGTAGGTGTACTTATGAAAAGAGGAAAGGATAGCCCAAATCTTATGAATTGCTCTTTTTGTGGAAAAATTCAGGATGAAGTCAGGAAGCTGGTGGCCGGGCCAGGAGTCTTTATTTGTGATGAGTGTATTGAAACCTGTACAGACATCATCCTGGAGGATCACAGCCCATCCACTGAAAGGAAATCCTTGACAGAGACCTCATAAAACCCAAGACTATTAAAGAGCTTCTGGATCAACATGTTATCCTGCAGGATGAGGCTAAGAAAGCCCTTTCAGTAGCTGTTTATAACCATTATAAAAGGATTGCTCATAATCAATCAACATCAAAAAAGAATGCTAAAAACGAAAGCATTGAGATTGAGAAAAGTAATATCTTGATCATTGGGAATACAGGAACAGGGAAAACCCTTTTAGCCAGAACATTAGCTAAAATCCTTGATGTTCCCTTTGCTATGGTGGACGCCACTACCCTCACTGAAGCAGGCTATGTGGGTGAGGATGTGGAAAATATCCTCCTTAAACTCATTCAGAACGCAAAAGGTGATGAAAAGCAGGCCATCAGCAATGCTGAAGCTGGTATTATATACATCGATGAGATTGATAAAATAAGTAGAAAAAATGAAAATCCCTCTATAACAAGAGATGTCTCAGGAGAAGGTGTCCAACAGGCTCTTCTTAAGATTATTGAAGGAACCGTTGCTTCTGTTCCTCCTCATGGAGGTCGAAAACATCCTCATCAAGAACTGATCAAGATTAATACAAAAGACATTCTCATTATCTGCGGTGGCGCGTTTGTCGGATTGGATAAAATCATTGAACATCGTATTGGTAAAAAATCACTGGGTTTTGGGACCATAAAAAACGTTCTGGACCCCAATGGTAAGGAAAGAAAAAACATTCTCTCAGCGATAATCCCTGAAGACCTGGTTCAATATGGTCTTATCCCGGAATTCATTGGTCGATTGCCTGTTGTAACGGTTTTAGAAGAATTAGACAAAGGAGCTCTCATTCAAATACTTACTGAGCCTAAAAACTCTCTAGTCAAACAGTATCAAATGATCTTTGAGATGGAGGATGTTCAACTCACATTTAAAGAGGATGCTCTAGACGCCATTGCTGATTTAGCTTTAAAGCAAAAAACGGGGGCCAGGGGTCTACGTTTCATTCTGGAGGATGTCATGATGGATCTCATGTTTGAAATACCTTCCAGAGAAAATATTAAGCAGGTCGTAATCACAAAAGCTGTTGTAGAAAAGAAAGAAGACCCTTTGCTTGTGCTAAAAGAAAAGTCCGCCTAATCGAAAGTAATAACTCACTGTAGGGGTAGGTTTTAAACCTACCCCTACAGTGAGTTATCGACTCACGAATTCAACCACCTCTTGAATGGAAGAGACATAGTGCAAGGACTTGTTTCTGGAAGACTTGGATAATTCTGTGGCATTCTTTTTTGGAACAAGGATTGTATCAATCCCTAACTTCCTGGCTTCGTTCACGCGGTGATGTATCCCCTTCACGCCACGGATTTCTCCGGCCAAGCCAACCTCTCCAATAAACAATATCTTTTTATTATAACTCACTTTTTTAAAGCTAAACCAGATAGCCATGATTATAGCCAATTCAATACCCGGCTCTTTGACACGAAGTCCCCCTGCAATATTGATATAAACATCGCTTTGGACTAATAGAATCCCTAAAACCTTTTCTAAAATGGCAATGAGTTTATGGACTTTATTCACATCGGTTCCGTCCACCATCCTACGGGGAAAATTGAAGTGGGTGGAACTGACCAACGCTTGAACCTCCACAAGCAATGGACGGCTACCTTCATGGATGGCTGAAAGAGTGGTTCCTGGATAGTTTGGGTTGTAATCCCGTATGAAGTGCTCAGAGGGGTTGGTGACTTCCTGAATACCCAGTTCTGTCATCTGAAACACACCCATTTCATCGGTGGATCCAAAACGATTTTTATAGGTTCTTAAGATACGAAAGGAGTCATATTTCTCTCCTTCAAGGTATAGGACAACATCCACAATATGTTCCAGGGATTTCGGCCCGGCAATATTCCCTTCTTTGGTAACATGACCTACCAGAAAGGTAAAGATGTTTCTTTTTTTCGATAGATTGAGAAAGAGGTTGGCTCCTTCCTTGATTTGGGTCAGACTTCCCGGGAGTCCCTGAACATCAGGGCGATAGACGGTTTGTATTGAGTCAATCACAGCACCCACCGGTTGTGCCTGGATCATGCTGCTTTCGATCTCATCGAGTCCAGTAGACTCTAACAGCCTGATATTATCTTCATTGATCTTGAGACGCTGACTTCTAAGCTTTATTTGATGGGCTGATTCTTCGCCATTGTTATAAATGATTAAACCATATTGAGATAGATGAGAGGCGATTTGTAACAACAGGGTGGATTTGCCTATACCCGGTTCTCCCCCCAGAAGGATCAATGAGCCAGGGACGATACCACCTCCCAAAACGTTATCAAATTCACTGATACCTGTTTGGTACCTTTTGCCAGCCTCGTTAGTGAGTTCTGATAAGTCCTTTAATGGTACATTGAGCTTTTGAGTTCTATTTCCTATGATGGAAGGGGCTGTTTCAGAAAACGTATTCCATTGACCGCAATCAGGACATCGACCCAGCCACTTGCTGGTCTGATAACTGCATTCAGAACATATATATTGCGATGTATTTTTTTTGGCCAATTAGAAGGGTCCTGGTCGATACTTGTTTTTATCTGATAAAAGAGGGCTGTCTTTTAACTCACCTGTTAGTTCACTAAGGTTTTTAAGGGTTTTCTTAAGATCTTTAGCTACCTTTTTATCTTTCAATAGTGCTCCAATGGGCGTATCTTCATCATTCATATTTTTTACCACCTGATCGAGTTCTTTGACAATCTTGTTAATGGCTGATACCAAACTATTTACATTTCTTAATACCGATGTCCCTTCTCTTGTGACCGCAATAATGCCGCTTCGAGGATCAAACAAATTATCTACGTTGTGACCCGCCTTTGAGAGAAGAGACTGGACACTTTTTGAGATGGCCTGGATCTCCTCATTTGTACTGGACAGGGTTGAACTCAACTGTCCAACTATTTTACTGACATGTTGGTTTTTCATGTCGCTGATCAGAAGATTACTGTTTTCTATAAGTTTATTTAGATTCTGAGACGCTCCAGCAAGATTATCAATGATCATCGGGATTTTTTCATTGTTCAGATACCCGCTTAATGAAGTTAATATGTCGGTTAACTGATTGGATAAAAGACCGTTTACTTTAGTGATAATACTTTCAAAGTTAGCTCCTTCTATTCCATCGATTGTGGGAGGACCTAAGAGTTTCCCCCCCTCGTCCCTCTGATAGCTGAAGTTCTTGCCGTTTTTATTATCAAACTCGATCAGAAGGTATTTTTCACCGAGCAATCCCGCTCCCTGGATCGTGAACCTTACTTTCTGGGCTTGTATCATCTTGTTGGTTGTGCTATCAGTAATTACAATATAGACATTCGCCTTCTTGCCATCATGCTCAAACCTTTGGACGGTCCCTACACGTATACCGCCATAGAGCATCACCCGTCCCCCTGTGATCAAGCTATTTAAGAACTTGAAGCGAACAATGTATTTTTGTCCCGTTCCTTCAAATTGGATGTCTTTGACGAAAAAAACGGATATGAACATACTGAAAAGAGCAAGTAATACGATAAGTCCAACTTTTATTTCATTCTTCATTAAAAGGCCTTAAATAAGCTTCTACTTGAAGGGCCATTTATAGCCTTCAATTAGCTGAGCTTATAAATATCGATTATTGTTTATACAAATTATTGGTCAATTTTATATTAAATTAACCCTTTAAAGTTAAAAAAGTATTCCATTTATTTAAATAATCAACCTATGAGAGAATAATCTAGTAAAAAATACATAAATAATGATAGAATTAGCAAATTAAGGATTATCATTCAATAAATGAGCAAAATGAGTTTTAACATACTCTATTGCTTCCTCTTCAGTGGATAAAACTCCCTCCAGCTGGAGGTTTTCAACCTCTACTAACATACTTTTGAAGGAAGAGCCAGCTTTGAAGCCCAGTTTAATAAGCATATTCCCGTTCAGTATCTTCTTCGGATGCAATAAATTCCCATGTTTAGACCGATATTCTGCTAGTTTGTGGACGCAAAAGTCATATATATCTAATTTACCATGACTAGCGAGTGCCTCCAGTCGATGGTACTCTAAATGATCCTTAAAATGCTCCTGTCGTAAAAAACGTTTCAGCTCACTCTCACGCATTTGAGGAAGAGTATTAAAGATCGATTGCTGTTGGACTAAAGAAAGTACATGACTTTTTTCTTTATTGGATAACTTTAGCCTCCCACAAATACTCCTGGCGAGATTCCAATCTACATGTTTTAACAGGACAGCCAACGCCAGCTCTTTAGAGGGTTTGGTCATATGATCCAACAATAAAAGAGTATGACAAAACATATCAACTTTACCAAGTGACCCATCACCAGGTGACCCATCAACTCGTTCAATGTTTTTAAGTTGACTGACTTCAGGCAGGATCATGTCCAGAAGGCCTGACTGATATAGGAGACGAATCCCAACTGATGCCTGACCCTCTGTAAGTATCTTGGCTAGCTCATCCCGGATCCGTTCAACACTCACTTCATTAATGTTGGTGTAATAAGTTTGAATGGCTTTCCATGTTCCAGGCTCAATTGTATAGGATAAACGTGCGGAAAAGCGAATGGCCCTGAGCATCCTCAGCTTATCCTCTTCAAATCGTTGGATGGGATCACCAATGGCCCGAATGACCTTATCCTGAATATCCTTCTGTCCATCAACGTAATCGATTATCTCATCGTTCATTGGATCGTAGAGGATTCCGTTAATAGTGAAATCTCTACGCATCACATCTTCTTTTTCATTGGTAAATAGAACGTTTTCGGGGTGTCGACCGTCCTGGTAGGTCCCATCTTTGCGGAATGTGGTGACCTCAAAAGGGATATTGTCCATTAATACCACGACGACACCGAATTGAAGGCCAACAGGAATCGTCCTCTTAAACAACTTCATAACTTCATGAGGTTTAGCCGAAGTAGCAATATCTATATCTTTAAAGGGTTGTTTTAGGATCATGTCCCGGACAGACCCTCCAGCGTAATAAGCCTTGAAATCATGTTGAGTCAAAGTCTTGATGATCCTTAGTGCCGATTTCTTAATAGGGTCCATTCATTCAATCTCTACAGGGTACAAGTTTTAATCTGATAAGTTAAAATCAGTTTGGTATAGTAAGATTTGTGTCCTGCAAGTTAATTGAAGCCAAGAATCCGACTCTTGAGTTGAGAGAGCTTCCCTTCCAACAAGTTTTTATAGTGTTCAGAGCTTGCTATCCCCTCTTCATAAGCTTTAACTGCTTGTTCAATGAACCCCATTTGCTCGTATTTGGTGGCAGCATTATCATAACGCTCCCAGGCTTGAGTGGAGTATAACTCACAACTATCCAAATACTTACGATCCTCACCAAGATGATTATACATTCTGAGGAGAGGGTCTACTAATTTGTCACGTTCATAAGTACTTGTTCTTTTTTTTATTTCCCTTTTTAATATGGTTTCTAAAACATTATAATTATCACGATTCACATTGACTATGAGTAATTTAATGATCTCTGTGGCAAAGCCAAATTCCTCTTTAATATAAAGTTCTACGGTTTCCTCAAAAAAGTCTTGCTCATCCCATTCAAACTCCTGGAGGGTATTGGAATAAAGGGAAAATAACTCAAAAAGAAATCCTCCCATCTTCCCTTCGCGATCTTCTAAATAGTCTAAATGTTCAATAGACTTCTCAATGAGTCCTTTATAAATACAGGCTGCTTTATAGTAATCTTTGTCTTCCAGCAATTTAGAGGCGTTTTCTTTGAACTGGTTCAACTGATCCACAATATCAGAGATATTGAAATAGGCAAGGGGAGAGCGTTTGAAGACCCCTTGTATTTCTTTTATATAATTGGATGAGTTTATTTTTTGCTTCATAATAATAAGATACAAGAAAATCTCTGACCTGTACTCCTGCTAATCCATATATCTAAACTCTTCAATAAGAACGTTTAAACAGTTTTTATCGTAATTATCTTTTCTTCCTATCAGATACTGACTTATTTCTAAAAAGTCCTTCAGCTGACCAGCCAGTTGACCGCTTAATAAATGCTCAAAGTCGTTGCATAATCCCACAATTTGGGCGTTTAAATCAATTTGATTTTTCATCAATCCCATAGGGAAACCCGATTCATTGACCCGCTCTTCATGCTGAAGAATGACATTTAGTATCTCTTTACTGTATCCATGTTTAGATTGATCTCTTTTTAGAAGTTCATAACCTTTAGTGGGATGACTTTTAAAGTTTGGCTCACCAGGATTTTTATCCAGTCTTTTAATGTCCCAAACTCCTTTATCCATGGTTAAATAGCCAATATCGTGGAGGAGAGCACCAAAGAGAATGCTTTCCAGCTTCCCTCCATCAATGAGCCCCTGATTATGCCTTCTTTGCCACGCTAAATCAACAATCAGGGAAAATAACGCAACATGAACCGAATGATAGAATAATTCATTGGAAAATTGATGGATATGTTGTAATGCATAGCAGAGATACTCATTATGTGAGATAGTATTTTCAATGAGTTTCTCTATTTTCTTACGTTTCGCAGTCCCTAGATTCTTATAATAGCCATGTTCACTGAAAATCGACTTGATCTCGCTTGTTAGATTTTGTCTGATTTTATGGGATACCAGAGCTTCTCCAGCCATTTTGATCTCTAATTTCCCGCGAACCTTGTCGCCCAGGCGTTTTATATCCTGCTGGGATAATACTTTATCTTGTCCAATTAATAACATCCCTTTATAGGAAAAGTCCTGGGCTAATTTTAGGCGTTTGCCTTCATCAACCATACTTTGGATTTTTTCTATGTCAAGTCTCATCCAATATTCCTTTTGATTAAAATCAATAGTTTACCCATAAACATACCGATACCACACTATATATTAAAACAATTTCATCAAATTGGCAAATCATATTCTCAAGACTTGATTTTATTCATTCATTTATCTGAGAAAAAGAAAAAGAAAGTGTTTACAGATTGAATCTATAAGCTCTTGGGTGCAAATTTACTTTCGGGTAAAAAATATTGGTCATTTTAAATCTTAAAGGCTAATGCAGACAATAT
>CAJXGR010000150.1 GCA_913053665.1 uncultured Spirochaetia bacterium | reverse complement strand
GTTTAACGGGCTTAAAACATTCCTGGATGATTTGGCTCCATTTATGGAAGGAGTCTGATGGTTGACACTTTGGATACAGATAACGGAGCGATACGGAATCTTGTAGTTCATATCTATCGGGCCAGGTTGGATCCGTTGAATGATGATCTCTCTTTAAAAGGTTTAATTTTACTAAATATATCCTATTGTTGGGATAAGGAGATTAAGAATGTACAAAAGACTAGCCATTTTAATGGTTATATCTTTCACCATCCTGGCCTTTTCGGCTTGTGATACCGAGAAACCAGGAATAACCAAGGATTTAACATCGGCTAATTCAGCTGATACAAAGGCTATGACAGGGTCCACCATCGAGGAACAGTTCTCTGAACTGGGAATCAAGCCCATCAAAGGCAATAAATCAGTATTGGCTTACACCTTACTCGATCTGGACGGAAAAGAAGTTTCTCTCAAACAGTATACAGGGAAAACTGTTTTAATGAATTTCTGGTTTATCTCGTGCCCCTTCTGCAAGAACGAAAAAAAGGAATTGGAAAAGCTGAAGGCCAAAATGGAAGGAAAAGACTTTATCATCCTGGCTGTTTCGGTGGATAAGGCGTATCAAGTTGGTGGAGTGGAGGCGTATAAAAAAGTAAATAAAATGACGGTCACCGTTTTGCATGATCCAACAAGCAAAGTGGCCAATAGTCTGGGTCTTGGCTCTGTCCCTACATCCTATATCATCGATAAGAATGGAACTCTCTTGGGAGAAGCGGCTCAAGATCGCCGGTGGGGGGAAGAAGGCTATGTTAAGCTTTTCAAGCAATTGACTCAGCAAAAAGTGGCCATGAAATAATAGGACGTTATCCATTTCCTGGATGGCACAGATGATCACCAGGTATCCTAAAGCCTTTGGTGGTGATAATAGTTACTGACGGATTTATCTAACTCCCTGTAGAGACGCGATTAATCGCGTCTCTACAGGGAGTTAGCACTACCGAAAAATCAAGTCTTTTATCCTTTTCTTGTAATGGTAATTCATGAATTACCACTACAAAAAGTTCTTTTACTTGTCAGTTATCAGTTTCACTATCATTTATCTATTTCATCCATGAGTGGTTAGAGTAAAGATATATCATAAAATAGACTGAATACTCCCTGAAATATCTACTTTTCAAGACAAGTCATTATAATTATTGGCCAAAATAAAAAAATAGCTTGACACTCTCCTAGGGTTTTATTAAAATTAAGCGTTCTCTGTAAAAAGCACTCGATAAATGAAAGCCTTTTAGACCAAATATCTTTGATTTAAAAAGGTAGGCAAATATGACAAGAAACTCTTTATTGATGAGTTTCTTTATAGCAGTCCTCATCATGGGATTTGCAGGCTGTAATAAAGGAGACTCAAAGAGTAAGTCGCCTGACAAAGGTAAGATGACAGAAACGGGTAAAATGCCTGACAAAGGCAAGATACCTAAAAAGAGTGTGGGTGCCTCAATGGGCAAACCTGATTTTGTAAAAGGCGGTCCTGATGGGGTATTCCCTGATCTCCTTAAGCCAGCTGTAGAATACAAAATACCGGCTGACGCTAAAGGAGACGCAAAAAAAGGCTACAAGATATTCAACCAGGTAAAATCAAAAAAAGGCAAGCCATCAGCAGGGAATTGTGTGGCCTGTCATGATGCGGTAGGTTTGGATGGAGCAGGAGATATTGGTACCAAGTTTGATGCCATCCTGGTTGAGAAATGGAAAAAAAGGGGTGATCAGTGGCTGTTTCAGCGTATAGCAGATGCCCGAAAGCATTTGCCTGATACAACCATGCCACCCACATTACCGACTAAAATCCTCTCCGAGCAGGATATAGTTGATGTAATAGCCTATTTGAAGACTATAAAATAACGTTTCACAGAGAGCAAATGGTTTGTTCTCTGTGTGAGTCAGCTTGGGAAAGCTAAGACCTTGCTTTATTTCCCTAGTACTGATTTTGTAAATTAAAATAAGGAGAAACAAATGATTCGTAAGTTACTGTTTGTACTGATTATCGGCTTAGCATTTGGCCTCTACCAGTGCGGTGGCGGCGGCGGCGGTGCAAAGCCTGACTTTGTAGTAGGTGGTCCAGGTAACATTTTTCCTGATCTTTTAAAGGCCCCTAAAACATATAAATATCCGGCGGGTCTTAAAGGTAACAAGAAAAAAGGTTTAGCAATCTTTATGCAGGTGAAATCAAAAAAAGGTAAGCCATCAGCAGGGAATTGTGGAGCCTGCCATTCTACTCCTACAAGAATAAACGGCAAAAAAGCTGTTGTGGGAGCTGGAAACATTGGTCCTGCATTTAATTCTTCCTATGTGAAAAGATGGAAAAAGAAGGGGAATCAATGGCTGTTTCAACGTATAGCAGACGCCAGAAAGCATGTGCCTAATACCACGATGCCTCCTACACTGCCCACAAAGATCCTCACCAAGCAGGATATTGTTCACGTGATGGCTTATTTGAAGTCCATTAAAAAAAGTAAACGTAGAAAAAGAAGAAAGAAAAGAAGAAGAAAAAGAAGAAAGAGACGAAGAAGAGCTTAACTTCTGATGTAAAATAAAGGAGCAAAACAATTTGCTCCTTTATTTTCTCATTGGGAATAGAAGGTTTCGCCTTCGATATATTGACTGTTCTAGTAATAACTTCCAACACATCTCTTTTTTATAAAACAGGGAAATTAGTGGTGACTAGGTGGGTTCAGGTAATATCTGGTGAAGTCCTGGGCAGGATCTGTGAGTAGTTTTTCTGGCTTTCCTTTTTCAATAAGTCTTCCCTCATCAATGATAATAATCTCATCAGACAATTCAAAGGCCTCTTCTTGATCATGGGTGATGTAGACAAAAGTCTTTTTACTTGTTTCGTGGATCCTCTTTATTTTCTTTCTTAAATCCTTCTTCAAGTGATAGTCCAGGCTTGCCAGGGGTTCATCCATCAAAATAATGTCTGGATCGGCAACCAACGCTCTGGCTATTCCTGCAAGTTGCTGTTGACCGCCTGATAACTGATGAGGATATCTTTTATCCAAACCCTTCAAATTCATGAGGTCTATCATTTCATGGATCCTCTTTACGATTTTGTCTTTTGGATATTTCAGTGATTTAAGGGGAAACTCAAGGTTTTTGTAAATACTGAGATGAGGCCATAGGGCAATGTCCTGAAAAACAAGACCTACATTCCTTTTATGGGGTTTTAAAAGGATTTGGGAATCTCTAGTTGCTAATCGTTGATCAATGTAGACTTCCCCTGAGTCGATTTCGTCCAATCCAGCAATGAGCCTGAATAAACTGGTCTTTCCACTTCCTGTGGGGCCTAAAATAGAAGTAAAACCACCTCTACTAATCGTTAAACTAATGTCATTTAATATTTTACTTGCTCCAAAAGATTGGTGGATATGTCTTAATTCAATGATGGGCATATTTTCTCCTCATTTCCTGGATGACCAAAACGCTTACCGCCGGGATGAGGATCAAAAGGATTAAAAGGACGGCTAATCCGGAAACCACATGTTCAGGACTATTGGCTGCCATGGTAAATATCTTGATCGGGAGTGTCTGAAATCCGGGTGGATAAATAAAAATGGTGGTCCCGATCTCTCCAAGGCAAAACAGAAAAGATAATAAAAAGGATGTGATGATGGATTCCTTGATATTAGGAAGGATCAGGAAAATGATCCTCTTGATTTTTCCTGCACCAGCAAGCATACCAGCTTCTTCGATGGAACGAGGCAGTTGTTTTAGATGATCCGACAAGATTCTTTGGGGGAAGATATTAAAGTGAAATAAATACGCGAAAAGAATGATCAGAGAAGATGTGTAAAAAAACGAAGAAAGGGGATTTTCCTGGTTCCAAAAGAGTATTAAAGCAAGCCCTAAAATGATATTGGGGAAAATGAATGAGAATATAGAAAAAAAGTCTATAGAACTTTTGAATGGAAACCTTCTGTCCGTCTTTAGAAGGGCCATAGCCAATCCAAATAAAGTTAAAAACGTTGCCCCGAGGAATGCGAGATAAAGACTGTTCCATATTTCAGTCGTTGATTCAGAGATCAATTGAACCATAAACGTGAGGGACAGATTCCTTGAGAACAAGTTCCCTATGGGAAGATAGATTAAAATAAAGATAAAAATAAATAGACTCAATGCAAAGAGCGTCCTACTGGAGTGAAAGAGATCCATTTTCCCCAACTTGACTTTATTGGCTAAAAGATCAGATTTCTTTATAAGAATCACTTCCATCATAAAAATAATGAGAGATAATAGAAAAAGTGGGAGAGAGGCCATCATGGACAGGGAATAATTGTGGAAGGCGGCAAATTGAGTGAGAACCTCAAAGGGTATTACGTTCAGTGAGAAGAAGTTGGGTATCTCCAGTTGAGCGAGGGTCAATAAGAAGATCACAAAAAAGATGGAGATCAAACCATGCTTTGAAAAGGGTAGCACAATTCTAAGCATAATCCTGAAGTCGCTGGAGCAAGTCCTGGCCGCGTCAATCATGGAGGAACTGATCCTTGAAAACAGGGTTGAAACAATTAAGGAGGTGATGGGAATAAATATCCCACAGAGTACAATAGCACTTCCCGTCATCCCGTGGAGGATCGATTGGATCGTCTGTTCGCCTAGGCCCAGGATGCTTAGGAGGCCTCCCAAAAGACTTTCTTTATAAAACATACGCTCAAAGCAGATGGAGTAGATGTAAGGGGGGATGATCAAAGGGATTAACAAGCTGAGCTTGAATAATTTCTTGAAACGCAATTGGACTCCCCAGAGGATGGTCCCGAAAAATACTCCGACACTTAATGAGATCCCTGAAACGATGAGGGAGAGAGACAGGGAGTTTTTGATCAAATCAAGATTGGACTTTTTCAGGAGATAAACGATCAGGTGGGTATCGGATGCGAGGAATTCCTGAACGGAACGAATGACCAGGAAAATGATAGGCAGAAGGCCAAAAAGTAGAAAGAAAAAAACTATCACAGCGAACAGTGCAAAATGCCGTTTCAATCTTCTATCCACTGTTTTAAAAACCCCAGTATTTCCGTCAACTTGATGGCGGCCGCCTCATAATCTATTTTCATGGACTGAATGGATTGGATAGATAGAACGCCTTTTGGGCCATGAACTCCTGCCAATAGGGGAATCTGGGCGCATTCCATTTGAGCCAATTTCAACTCGACCTTTTTGCTTATTAGATAGTCTATTAACAATTTGGCGTTTTGATTGTTGGGAGAGCCTTTGATCAGAGACACCGTATTGGGCATAACAAGGGTTCCAATCCCGTTTTCGTCAGGGTATATGAACCCTACTGATTTGTGATCCAAAAGAGCCACGTTGATATCATCAGAATCCGTGAACCCAATGGGTATCTGACCGGATGCAACTTTCCTTCTCACGTCCCCGTTACTTTTCAGGATATGAAGACCATTTGCTTTTAGTTTTAATAAATAGTCTTTTGCCTTTTCGTCTCCCATTACGATAAAGAGGGCGGCAATATGAAAGGATGTGGTACCAAAGAGGGGGTTAGCGATAGCCACTTTGTTTTTCCACTTTGGATCAGTCAGTTCAAGGATCGACTTGGGTAATTGGTCTTTGGATAACAGGTTTTTATTGTAGATTAAAGCCCTCACTCTTGCTGAAAAACCTGTGTAATGACCTTCCTTATCCTTAAAGAGTTTGGGGATATTCTGGGCGTTTTTTGGAGTGTAGGACGCCGTGATTCCTTTTCGCTTTAAAAGGATAGATCTCATGGGATCGCCGCTCCAAAAGACATCGGCTTGAGGGTTGTTTTTTTCGGCAATCAGACGGTTTAAAATCCCTGTACTTTTCGTTTCTTCCGTATCATAGAGGGCTTTGACCTGAATGCCGGTCTCTTTTTCAAAGTCCTTTAAAACAGGCTGGGAAAATTGCTGATCCTCTGAGGTGTAAACAACCACAACATTCTTGTCCCTGGAGCAACTTGAGACCATCAGGACTGCCATAAGGATCCATTTCATTATTTTCATATATTAATTGCCACCTTCAGATTAATCCTTATAAGGAAATATAAAAATATACGATGTTTATAAGCATCAAGCCGTTCATTAATAGCGTAGAACAAGATCGTCAAAGGATGTGACTGCATCAGCCTTTGTCCATAGGCCTATTCCTCCCCCCTGGGTGAAAGTATTGTTTCTCACACTCATTTGTCGCTTGGCATTGAGGTAGACCTCAATCCTTTGACCGTGATGAATAATTTTCAGGGTGTGCCAACCGGCATTTAGGTGGATATCGACACTTTTAAGCATCTTGCGAATGCTCTTACGGACTGTATAAAGCCTTAAATTATCTTCCAATGGGTTGAAACGGACGACGTAATAGTTGCCTTTATCTCTCACACGCCAGATCAGACCTCCTCCCTGATCCACTTTTCCTCTAACCGCCTTGAACTGGACTTTAATGGATCCATTCAAGAAAGTGATCTTGTTTGTCCAGCAGAGATTAAAGATACTTCTTGACTTATGATAGGTATTGGTTAATGCCAAAACCTGTTGTCCTGAAGGGGCTGTTTGATCGGCCATGACCTGCCATTTTGTCTGAGCCTTCTTTGCCCGTGTTCCTTCAATCTTCCATCCTTCAGGGATCTGTCCGACAGGGAGTTTATCAAAGTCCCATTGAAGCTTTTTATTATATTCAGCTTTGAGGGATTGGCTATCTACTTTTCCTACAGTCTTGCCTTGTGGAGTAGTTTCACAGGTAAATAACAATATACTTGTGAATACCAGGATACTTAATAGAACGTTTGCTTTCATATTCGACCCCATAATTTTAATCATCTAAATGTAATAATTAATAGAGTGAGTGTATAGTATTTTTGTAGAATAACAGTTGCTTGTGTGTATTTAAGCCAGACTTGTGAAAGCGAGATGACTGAAACCGAACAATTCAAACATCCAGAACCTTAACAGAACTAAGATCGAAAATTATAAGGAGTTTTATCACCTAGAACGTTCAGGACAAAATGATAGAATGAAATCTTTTCTATAGAATTGCTAGACTTGAAGATTTCATAAAAAAAAGCTTGACCCGTCATTTGTGATTTATTATCTTTCATTCGCTTTTTACAGAAACAATTTAGGATTCGTCTAAGAAGGCTTTTGCTTTAATACAAGGAAGTTAAAGCAATCTCATTTCACGAAGATGTTTTTCAGGTGGCGATTGGTGATAAGCCAATCTTGTTCAATTCAATGAATGGAGACTTTTTGATTTCAAAGGCAGGGACTCTATTTTAGATGATACTTGCCGTTAAATGTCTTTGAAGGAGATATTTAAACCAATTTATCATTAACTCATTCCAAGAAATGTTGTTAAGGAGAAAAAATGACTAAAGAAAAAGACAAAACAATTGGGCGAAGGGAATTCTTAAGCTCAGCCGCTATTTTAACGGCCGCAATCCCTGTAGCCCTTTCGCTAACGAACAATGCTGG
>CAJXGR010000149.1 GCA_913053665.1 uncultured Spirochaetia bacterium | reverse complement strand
TCTAATATTCTTTTCAGCGAAGGATTCATAAACAAAAGTTTAGTAGGACACCACCAGAAAAGGTATTATTATTTTTTAGATTATTTTGCCAAATCGTGTTTACAGAAGATGTTCAATTTTTCGTATAACTGGTTCATTCGATAGATTCTAAAGTTTGTGTCCAAATAGTCATTCAAATGAATTACTTCTTTCTCTTGGCCAGGGCAAATTCCAGATTGCCCACCTCGCACTCAAAAACAATAAGACAAGCCAGGTATTTATCCTCATCAAAGTATAGCTTTTTGTTGAGAAAAAGTTCAGGAGGGGTGATGTCGTTATCATACTTTAATTGAAACAACTTGGTGATCATCCGCCCAGCAATAAAGTTCAGGAGTTCGGTGATAGAGGATAAAGACAGGTCGTCCAGTTCTTTAATGTCTTCCTGGAACATTTTGGAGGCAATCTTTAAGGCTGTCGGCTGATCCAACATCAATATTATATCCCCTTCCAGATCACCAACGAGACTGATCATAGCCCCCACATCCGCCTTGAGATCATGGGTATAAAAGGAAACCTTCCCCTTGTGAGCCTTTAGGGCAAAGTTCTCATCAAAGATTTCGTGGACAGACTCAATCAAGTATTTGATATAAACCGGTTTCATTGAAATATCCTGCGTTACATAATTCTATAGGATTAAACAAAATCTTCCATACAATAGACTTAGACATATCCTCTCTCTAAGTTTTAGGGTGAAACTACTTTTTGGAATACTCTTTTAGACGGTCAAAATACTCTTTCACCATCTTACGTTGTTTGGGACTCAATTTCTTGCGTTTTTCAATGTCCCCGGGTTTTAGATTCTTCAATAAAGCTCTCAGTCGACGTTTTGCCTTCAAAAGATTTCGTTCACGTAATAACAGTGTGGGCCGCTTTGACCGCCTCTTACTATTCTTAAGATCTTTGTCCGTTGGATCACCCCTGGAATCCACCATCTTCATCCGGGTGGCCCTTCTGGAGAGATGCTTCAGCATATTGCGTACTTTCTTTTGCTTACGAAGCAGTCTCTTATCCAATTTCTTTTTATCTAATTTATATTTAATCTCATCAATCATCCTCTTGACTTCAGCGAGTTTACCCAGTAATTTATCCAGTGGGTCCCTTCCATTCCCTCTTTTCTGGCTTAATAGGTCGTCAATCTCTTTGCCAATCTCACCTTGACGCTTGGATAATTCCTTTAACATCTTCTCTTCAGCCTTTGAAAGCCCTCCTTTTTTCATTTTTCCCATCAGCCCTCTCACTTCTTTATTGATTTGCTGTTGGAAGTTAAAAAGTTGCTTTAACTTTGTAAGGCCTGCACTGGAAGGAGAACCTCCACTGCCGCTCCCACTGCCCTGCTGTTGAGATTTGGATTTAAGTTTCATAAGCATTAAGGTGAGATGATTGAGCTTCGTAAGCACCCGTTTTTGACTCTGAGAGGCCAAATAAAAGTTATTTCCCGATATTTGCTGCCCGCTATAGGCAAGTTGTTGGGAGATCTCTCGGAAGAGTTTGAGGAACTTTTCCTTATTCTTGTACTTCATAGCCCCTTCCAGCTTCTTATCAAACTGGGCCCGCTTGTTTGTCATATAGTACAGGGAAAATTGAGTGGCTTCTATGAGTTGTCTGATCTGATCAGGGAACTCGTCCCTATAGTTTTGGATATAACCACTCTCATAAATCTTTTTAGACTTGTTCCCCTCCATTTTTCTAAGCTCTATCAACTCCAGAAGCAGGTTTCTTAAAAAAGCCATGAGTTCTTTGTGATCCCGTTGCTGGAATTGCTTGATCTTTTTCTGGAGCTTCTTTTCTATCTTTGCAAGTTGGGATTTCAGTTTCTGGCCACCCTTTAACGCCTCCTGTTTTGATTGGTTGGCCAAGCCCTTTTGTAAGTTCTTAATAGCTTGTTCCATCTGGGTTTGGGCTTCTTTAAAGTCCTTTTTACTGATTAGAGGCGTCTTGGCCTTTGGATTCTTTAATTTCTCCACAAGCTTCTCGCTCTGTTTCTTGATTTCCTGAGCCTTATCCTTCAGGGACCTGGTATTCCCCGACTTCTTGATCTCACGACTCAATTGGGCCTGTTGTTTCCTTAAATCCTTGACAAGATTTCTCGCCTCCAAAAGGGATTGGAGTTCTTTCAATTTCTTTAAGGTCTCATACACCTTTTCCAGACGCTTTATAGATGGTTTTTCGTTCCACTGACTCTGATAGCTGGAGTTATTAATATCCTTCATCAGCTTTCTGAGTTCAGCAAAATCCTTTTTACTACGATTGTTCAGTAGGTCTTTCAGGAGTTCATTAATCTTTTTCATCTTATTCTCAGCGTCTTTAGTTGATCTAGGATTCTTATCATCCGCATCATCCAGAGGGGACGCTGACTTTTTAGCCCTTTTCTTGCGTAACTCCCTTTCTAAAGAGCGTTTTAGTTTCTTTTTAAGTTGATTGACTTCCTTTTGCTTTTTATTAAAGTCTTTTCTGGAAAGCTGTGAACCGTTTTGTTTAAGAAATTCCTCCAGTAATTTCAGTCGCTTCATGTTTTTCAGGATGTTTTTTAAACCTTTAGGTAAGGTTTTCTTTTTCTCAAGATTCCTGATGAGTCTCTTTAGCTGATTGAGTTTTCTTTTACGATACCGACTGGAAAGCTTTTCAAGGTGTTTCTTAGCTTTCCTTATTTTCTCCTGTAGCTTTTTATTATGGATGGGTATACGTTTTGGGTCTAACCGGAGGCGTTTAAGGTCTTTGAGAGCCTTTCTTACCTGACGATCCAGTTCTTTCTTAAGCTTATTGAGTTGGGTGAGTTGTTTGGCGAAATCCTTTTTGGATAATTTATGTTTGTTTCGTAAAAGCTTCTTTTTTAAGGCTTTAAGCTTCCTAACCTTCGTAATGATCTTCTCCACCTGTTTGGGTAAAGTCTTTTCCTTCTTTTGATCAATCTGTTTAAGGAGATCGAGTAGGAGGCGTTTTGTTTGGGAGATTTTATCCCGAAACTCATGGACTGGAGCGTGCTGATATTGATTTAACCGGGATTCCATGTCTTCCAGCCGTCTGTAGGACTCCCGGATTTTCTCCCATAGCTTCTCCTGGGCTTTGGATAACTCCTCAATCTTTTCCTTGAACTTACGCTCCAGATCTTTTTCTGAGAAACCCTTCAGGTTCAGCCGCTTAAAGTCTTTAAGGTCCTTTAAGGTCTCCAGGGCGTCTTTTGCTTCCCGATCAAACCTTTTAAACTCTTTGAGAAGCCGATCAATACGTTCTAGCTCTTTATCTTTTTCGTCAATCACTTCCTTGAAGAACTGTTTCACCAAAGGCATGATAAATTGTCTCATAGAGGAAATACTGGTCTGCCCACCTTTGTCTATCGCTTTGGCATAGTATTCTATCCGATCCCCCGGCTTTAAGTTCATTCTCGTTAAGGGTAGTAGGACTTTCCCCTGGACGACAGGTCCTGGTGTGATCTTGATCGCCATCCTTTTCAGTCGGCTCTTTCGATCTTTGGAACGGTGATCGTAATAAAGGATCAGCTTTTTCACTTCATAATCATCCTCAGCTTTAACGTCTATATAGTGATCCACAAGGTCTTTCAGCTCAATGTCCCTGGTGGGTTCGGTGATCTCAACATAAGGGGGAAGAGTGTCTTCGACAATGATGTCAAAGATTCTCTGTTCAGGATTCTGATTGCCGTGTTCGTCATAAATGATGATCTCAAACTTTCCTGCCTCCAGGATGGTAAACCGTATATTTGCTTTTTTCCCCTCCACCTTCATATCCAGGGAAGGGGGATAAGAGGTTTCGGCAAACTCATCCTCTCTATGGAAAATGATTTGGGCGTCCTTGAGTTTATTATTGCTCTCCAACTCTATCTCAACCAGGGTGTTATAAAAGCCTTTCAGGTTGGCATCGTCTTTCAGCACTTCTACAGGGAGTTTATACTCCTTAGGAAAGGTGAGTTTTGTATTAAGCCGCTGGATCTTTGGGTGATGAAGGATTTCAACAGGGTACACGGGGGATTTAATCTGCTTTCCCTTTCTGGTAAGGATTAGTTGGAAGGTAAAGGGCCATTTAACCTTTGGCTTCTGGTAGTGGAAGGGATAAGTTGTTTGACTATCATCATGGACTCTCTTGGTGAGAGGGTATTCAAAGGTCTGTTCTTCAGTTGTCATGCTTAAAAGGGCTTTCTCAGCGTTGGTTTCAAGACTCAGATTAAAGTTTTCCTCGAACAGGAGGGTTTTGGGATAGTCCACCTTATAACGAATCCCGGTGGAATCAGTGATAAAGGCATCCTTGAGGGTATCCACAGGGGTATAAGTGAAGGTGACCGAGTAAATAAAGAAATGAAAGAGGAGGAGACCCAGGAATAAAAAGGGCCGAATCAACGACTGAGACTGAAATAATGAGAATACCGAAATAGGTGTCACCTGACGATAGGTCTTTTTAATAAACTCCTGTTCAAGGATTTTATGATGATCATAAGAGGATTCGATAAAGTCGGCACTGCTGATAACACGCCCTGAAAAGTCCCTGCGATGCTCATAGCTCTCGGCAACGTCACTCCATCTCACTTTATGGATCATATGATCATATATCCTTCTGGCAAAAAGCAATCCAAAGAGAAGGACGGGTAAAGTGAGGACGATAACAGGATGGATCGATCCATAGAAAGTATTGACATTATAGGAGTTAGCGATTATTACGATCATCCAGACTAAAATGAATCCCAATAAAACGAGGCTGGCCCAATAAAGGAAGTATGTTAAAATCATCTCCAGGTGAATGACCCACTTAAACTTGGTTAAATAGAGGATAAAACGATTCTCAACGCCCTTCCTATTGTTTTTATCAATAAAATAGCCCAGAGCATAGGGGCTGAGGATAGCCAGTCCTATAAGGCCATGGAGGGATCCGAGAATGGATAATAAGCTTTCTTTTCCCTCTCCCCCAATCAACAGGGTGGCGTACAATAAGGAGCCTATAAGTAAAGTGCTTCCAGTCAGTAGTTTAACCCAATCATGACCCTTATAAAGGAGATAAAAGACGGCAATGATCAGGGTGACTCGTATGATGATAAATGCAAAGGCAAGAATCCTTGTGGGCAGGCTCTGTCCAGCCATAGGTACGAGTATAAAAAGCTCTGGGCCCAGGATTACACAGAGGATAAGGATTGCAGATACCAGGGTGACAAGAGGCCTGTTCTTGACATATCTGGCTAACAGGGAAGGGCCGAAGAGGATCAGCCCCACAAGACCGTAGAGTGTGGTGATCAGAAGCAAGGCTGAGGGGATGGATGTGTTCTCTCTTTGGCTGACAAGGAACAAGCTAAGGATGGGGAGGGATAATAAAATAAAGGCTATAAGCCATTTCGCCCACTCAAAGCCTTTATAGAAGGAATATAATAAAACAAGGCTTAAGGCAAGTCGTACTAGCCCCAGGATTCCCGTTGTGTGGAGCATGAATAGTTCAAGGACGATGATGGAAAGGGTGACCAGAAGGATGGAGAGTCGGGTTTCTTGACTGAGTTCAAGTTTCATAGCCATATTCCATGCATTGAGTGACGGATGAACATCTACTTTCAGGATGACGATTCAAACAACCGATTTCAGCGATCTTTATAGTAAAACACATTATTCACATACTTCTACATAAAATATCAATCAAAATGCAGGTTTTATGAGATTATTGTTTAGCTCAGTAAATATAAATACAAATGATGGGTATGTCAAGGGGCTGTAAAGGTTTTTAGGGTATCTTTATGGAAGATCCTGGCCTGTTTGGCTAAAGGAATTCTTATAATACAAGATTTCAAGGCCCTTCAGAGTGAGCTGAGGATCAACGAAATCAATAGCTTCTGTTCCTGAACGGATGAGTTGAGAAAATCCCCCTGTGACGATGACCTGAGCGTCCTCAAAGGATAACTCCTCACGAAGCTGACTGATAAATCCCTCCAGGGCGTAGATAGCCCCAAAATAAATCCCGGATCTCATGGCGTGGACAGTAGATTTACCTAACAGGCTTTCTGGTCTTTCCAGATCGATACTGGGTAGCTTGGCTGATTTTGCTGTGAGAGCCTCCATACTGGTGGATAGACCAGGAGCGATCACTCCCCCGAGGTACTCATGGCCTTTGGATAGGGCACAGTAAGTGGTAGCGGTGCCAAAATCCACGATGAGAGCAGGCCCACCATAGATCACATCCACGGCTACGGCGTTCACGATACGATCGGCCCCAATTTCCGATGGATTGGGATATTTAAAGACTAATCCCGTATCGCTTCGGTGAGAGACAAACAATACGGGTGAGTGGAAGTATTTTTCGGCCATCTCAGCGATCACCTGATTCAGTGAAGGAACCACGCTGGAACAGATAAGGGACTTAATCTCCATCGATCTGGATGGACTGTGTGAGAGTAGAGATTGAATGAGAACGCCCCATTCATCAGCAGTCATCTTACGATGGGTCTCAGTCCTGAAGCTGTCTATGGGCTTTCCACAGGCTTTTTCACCTAAGGGGAAAAGACCGATAACAGTGTTTGAGTTACCAATATCGATGGCTAAGAGCATAACTTGACCTCTCCAGAAAGGATTGGGACTATATTTCCATCTTTATCCTTCACTAGAAGAAAACCTTGAGAGTTTAAACCTACAACGACTCCTCTCATAGTAGCAGGACCGGATATTATATCCACTATTTTCCCTTTGAGAAAGAACCTCAAGCCAATTTCCTCTATGAGTTGAGGGAACTTTTCGTTTTTCCATTCTTCGTAATAATCCTCGAATGAATGAAGGATCGTAGAAAACAATGTCTCCCGGTCCCATTTCCGATGGGTTTCTAAATAGAGGGATGTGGCAATATCCTTGATTTCGTCAGGGAATACACTTTGATTTACGTTTAAACCAATCCCTACAATGACTCGAGGGGCTTTTCGATCATCTGTCACCTTACTGGAAGGGGGTTGATCAAAGACTGTTTCGCATAAGACACCGCAGCACTTCTTTTCATCAAGAAAAATATCATTGGGCCATTTAATCCGTGGACTTAGCAGACAATAATCCTCCAGGACCTTTGTGATAGAGAGAGAACAGAGCTGAGTCAGTTGAGGGAGTAGATTGACATTCACTTCAGGAGTCACCAGGATGGAAAATAGCAGTGACTCAGAGGGTTCTGAGTACCAGGAATGATTTAATCTCCCTCTCCCAGCTGTTTGATGATCTGCTACTACCACAAGACCCTCTTGAAAAGGCCCCTCATAGTCGTTCATGAGATATTGATTGGTGGAATCGATGGAGGAGAAATGGATAAGCTTCTTCCCCATATATTGGGTTCTGAGGGTAGGTGTAAACCCCGCCATAATTTGCCGACCTTTTAAACCTTTAAGTCAAAGATAGTGGCATACGGAGAATTGTCAAGCCTTATTCATGAAAAGAGTTGACATTCTCAGGCCATTTGACGATATTTCATATAGGAGTTTTTCAATGGCCGATTTAACA
>CAJXGR010000148.1 GCA_913053665.1 uncultured Spirochaetia bacterium | reverse complement strand
GATTTATAGATAATGTTGGAGACAAGGAATAGAAACTTGTATCGGATTGAATATGTTGAACTAGATAATAAAAAACCTTTTGAGGAATTTTTAAATGCCTTTACCCTAAAGGAACAGGAAAAATTAATTACTCAGATGATTCGTTTTTTGGAAAGAAAAAATGCTAATATCCCAGTTAAAGGCAATATATCAAAATATTTAGAAGATGGTATTTTTGAAGTAAGAATATTTTTTTCTGATAAAAGCGCAAGAACTTTGTATTATTATGAAAAAGGGGGTAAAATCATATTCACTCATGGTTTTATCAAAAAGACTCAAAAAACTCCAAGAAAAGAGATTGAATATGCTAAACAATGGAGAAAAAAATATAACAAGAGGATGGGTTATGACTAATTTTGAAAAACTAGTTCAAGAAAAAATGAAAGATCCTGAATTTGCAAAGGGTTATTTGGAAGAAAAACTAAAACTTGATTTAGAAGATGCCCTTGAAATGTTAAAACAAAAGGTGCTAAACTCAGAATCTAAAGAGGAGATAGTTAAAACCATAGACAGCATAAAATCCTGCATTGAACAAGCAAAATAAACAACTAGACCATTAAAATGCTTGTTTACAAATCCATTTTGCAGGCTTAAAATGTCAAATTTGGTGCTTCAAATGACAGATATGAAGCTTCAAAATGCCAATTCGATGCTTCAAAAATCATTTTTGGAGTTTAAAAAACCATTTTTGATGCTTCAAAATGCCAATTCGGTGTTTCAAATTTCATTTTTGAAGTCTCAAAAACCATTTTTGGTGTTTCAAATTTCACATTTGGTGTTTCAAAAACCTGATTTGAAGCTTAAAAATTGAATCCTGAGACTCTCAAATTCATAAAATGGCCACGAAATCCACTAAATAACACGAAATGAATACTTTTTCGTGGGTTTTGTGGCTATCTTTAAAAAAGTTTAAGGAGAAAGCAATGAAACAAACCATTCTATTCATACTTTTAGCTGTCGGGCTGATGGTATCAGCCTGTGAATCAAAACAAGTAACAACAAAAACCTATATCCTGGTGGATATTCCATTTTGTTCCTCTGAACAAAAGAATGACTCATTTGATTTTAAGGGGAAGTATCAATATATTATTAAAACATACGGCAATCATTTATGGGGGCTTATAAGTGGAGATCCTGACCAGAGCTTAAACACTGTAAGAGGTGCATCTAAACCCGATGATATTTTATTTGCCCTGGTTTCCTGTTCAAGTAATAATGCAAGTGAGAATCAGGAGGGTATGGATCAATTTACCGAGACAAATGTTCCTAAAGTCTGTTCTGACCAAAAAGTGATTGTTGTTAAACGTCTTGTGGCAGAAAAGAGTAAAAGAGCTTCGGCTCTGGGCTATGACGGGATAGTTCGCTTCCCAAAGGTTGATCTTGCGTGCAAAAAAGGGAAAATGCTCCAAACCAACAATTATAGTCTATTTCAAATCCTGAGTGATTTTATGGTCAGTTTAAAGGCCTATACCAAGAAATATAATAAACTGCCGAAATCCTTTGAAGTTCTTCAGAAAGAAACATTAGCAAATCCTCTACCCAAAGATCCTTGGGGGAACAGATTTCATTATTTATTGAAGGATCATAGGTTCATGTTAATTTCATTGGGACCCGACAAGAAATCGGGAACTAAAGATGATTTGGAGCTTATTAAAGGACAAATAAACTCATGGTCAACTTCTCATACAGCCTTTAAGAAATCAGGATATGATGGCTTTGGAGATTACAAAGGGTTTCTAAAAAGTCGGGGGATTGACTAATTCCTTTTGAGAACAAGCTATAAACAGGGTGTTCATTGTCTAAAATTGGCAAAATAAAGTTAAAATCATGGCTCTTTATGGATTCCAGGTTGGTGATCTTATATTCAGGCTGAAGCGTGCTTTTGAACAGACAGAATGTCTGTTCAACCCGCCCCCAGCTTGGAACACATAAAGAGTTAATATCATTTTAGTATATATTCAAGTGCTTAAGACAATGTGGTCTTTGTGGTTTTGTTCTTCAGGGATGCTTCAGGGTTGCTTCAGTCTCTGGGTTATTTTGATACAGCGTAAACTGTTTTCTTTTATAAAGAATTGACTATTTTTAAACCATAATTTTTAATGCATTTTAGTGTATTATACTAAACCATTTTTGAAATGTCCGTGGTAGGGGCGGGGTTACCCCGCCCCTACCACGGACAACGACAGATTATTCAGACAATTTAAAACTCTTTGGTATATAAGGAATCCATCCCATGAATCAACCAGTTGTTAGAAGATATTCCCAAAACCCTATTCTCACACCTAAACAGGTCCCCTATGAGGTCTCTACCGTGCATAATGCAGGGATTGTGAAACATGGTGATCAATACGTCATGCTCTTCAGGTCCCATCTCCATAATGGAAGGTCGATTATAGGCCTCGCAACCAGTCCCGACGGCTATCACTTTGAGGTTAGCCCGGAACCTTTCATGATTCCTTCTTCTGAAGGGATATTTGCCGAGTATGAGGAGTATGGCGTTGAGGATCTCAGGATCAATCCCTGTGAAGGAGAATATCTTCTTACTTATAGCTGCTACTCACGTCATGGTGTAAGAATCGGCTTGGCAAGGACTAAGGACTTCTCAACGATTGAACGCATCGCACTCATCACTCAGGCGGATCTTAGAAATATTGTTATCTTTCCCGAACGAATAAATGGCCGCTATGTGAGGCTGGATCGACCCCACTCGGAAATATCTTCCTGGTCTATCTGGATATCTTATTCAACAGACCTCATTTACTGGGGCGATTCAAAAGTCGTCATGAAACCCCTGACCTACCATTGGGATGAGCTGAAGATCGGCCCGGGAGCACCCCCGATTAAAACCCCAAAGGGCTGGCTCAGTATTTATCATGGGGTCTTTAAAAACATGTCGGACAGCGTCTATCGTCTTGGGGTCGCCCTTCATGATCTAAGTGATCCTTCCAAGCTTCTTGGGGTCTCTGACAAGTGGATCCTTCAGCCTGATGAACCCTATGAGATCAGTGGTTATGTGAGTAACGTTGTCTTCACCTGTGGAGCTGTACCTGAAGAAGATGGTACCCTCAAGATCTATTGGGGTGGGGCGGATACGGTTATGTGTGTTGGAGAAGCGAATATTGACGAACTCATTGACCTCTGCCTGAATCACTCAAGAAATCCCATGTAAAAAGGAATAGAATATGCCTAAAGACCTGAATGTAACACGCAAACCCATTCGATTCGATCAAAATGATAAAAGGGTGATCTCCAGATTCCATTTTCCACACGGAGAGATACGAGTCACAAAGATAATCCATCGCATCTTGTCCCTTCCGGATGACGAAACCAATAAAATCCTGAAGCAAGTGCTGATCGACTTCTCTCATCGGCATAAACATATCGATACGGTTTTTGATGATCATTTCAAGCATGTAGAAAAATATATCCCGGAAAATGCCGTTTTAAGCCAGGAGAAAAAAGATCTTATTGGAGCCTATTTTACCAATGAATATTCCATCCAGGCCGCCGCGTTTTTTAACCCGTCCATTGTACCACACATGGATCAGAGTGATTTGGAAGAGGGCAGTATCCGGCTGATTCTGAGTTTCAGGTCCACCGGGGAAGGCCACGTTTCATCCATTGAATTTCGTACGATTGTTGTTGATAAGAACCATGAAATCACCCTGGAAGAGGTCAGCCTTTTCGCACAAACGGCAGATAGTGTTGAACTACCTATATATCATAAACATACATTCCAACTCAAGCTTAAGGAAATGCATGAAGACTGTGATATTTGTGAGGATCTCATCGAAGATCTACCCTCACAATTTGGCTTTAAACAGCTAAAAACAGCCATCCGTAAGAAAATACCTATTGAAAACCTCACTGATCCAGCTCTCCAGAAAGCGATCAACCAAATATTCTTGTTAGCTAAAGCCAACCTTATCCTCAAGTTCCATCCTGATTCTCAACTATCCGAACGGGTGATTTTTCCCTTTACTGATAGGAACAGCAATGGCATAGAAGATGCACGCTTTGTTCAGTTCAGAGATGAGGATGGTTCGTCCATATATTATGCGACCTACACAGCGTATAATGGCGTGGAAGTTCTACCCCAATTGTTAAAAACAAAGGACTTTCTCACCTTCAAAATGATTACACTCAACGGAAACGCTGTAGAAAACAAAGGGATGGCTCTTTTCCCCAGAAAGATCAACGGGAAATACATGATGATCGCCAGGAATGATGGGGAAAACCTTTATATCATGGAATCAGACAATATCCATTTCTGGAATGAAGCAAAACTCTTGAGTGAGCCTCGATATTCATGGGAATTCATCCAGATTGGGAACTGTGGATCCCCTATAGAAACAGAAGAAGGCTGGATTCTTTTGACTCATGGGGTGGGTCCCATGCGTCACTATTGCATCGGGGTGATCCTCCTGGATTTGAGTGATCCATCACGCATTATAGGACAGCTTTCCAAGCCACTCTTGAGTCCAGAAGAGGAAGAAAGAGAAGGCTATGTCCCTAACGTCGTATACACCTGTGGTGCCATCATTCACAATGGAGAACTGATTATCCCCTACGCCATGTCGGATACAAGTTCAGGAATAGCAACTGTTTCACTAAATGATTTGTTAAAACGTCTTTTAAATAAAGGTTGAAAAGAAAGAAATATGACTCGATTTAAAAAGCAAAAGGTCTCCAAAATCGCTGTGATCGGTAATCATCTCCCCCGACAATGCGGGATAGCCACATTCACAACGGATTTATGCGATGCCTTATCGATTGAAGTGAATAACAAGAATCTGATAACCGTTGCAATGGATGATAGACCAGAAGGATATAATTATCCCGATCGAGTCAGGTTCAGGATACGAGCCAATGTATTAGCAGACTATTTTCATGCCGCCGATTTCCTGAATGCCAATTCCTTTCAGGTCGCTATCCTGGAGCATGAATACGGGATTTTTGGGGGTAAACATGGCTCTCACATTATCAAGTTGATCAAAGGCCTTCAAATGCCGGTGCTTACCAATCTGCATACCGTTCTCAAAGAGCCATCCGACGAGCAAAAACATATAATACATGAACTGGCCAACTATTCAGAACGCCTCCTGGTTATGAGCAAGAAGGCAATAGAATTACTCGATTCGGCTTATGGCATATCTCGGGATAAAGTAGTCTTGATTCCCCACGGCATACCCAATGTGGATTTCAAAGATCCGGGCATCTATAATGAACAATTGGGTATTAAAGCATCTAGCGTCATTCTTACCTTTGGACTTCTGAGTCCTGCAAAAGGCCTTGAGACCATGATCAAGGCCATGCCCAGGATTGTTAAAGAAGATCCCGATGTATTGTATATCATTCTGGGACAAACCCATCCACACGTCAAAGAAGCCCATGGAGATGCCTATAGACATGGCCTGCAACAGCTCATCAACCAGTTGGGAATGGAAGATCACATTGTCTTTCATAATTATTTCGTGAGTCTTGATGCCCTCACCCAATATCTGCAAACGGCAAAGATTTATGCCGTCCCTTACATCGCTAAAGAGCAGATCACCTCAGGCACTTTGGCCTACGCAGTGGGCTGTGGTACAGCAATTGTGTCCACACCCTTCTGGTATGCGGAGGAACTTCTTGCAAATAATCAGGGGATATTAGTCCCATTCAATGATCCGGATCATATGGCTGATGCTATTATCCATTTGCTTTCCAACGAAAAGGAGCTTCAATCCATCAGAAAAGCCGCCTATAAATTGGGACGATCCATGACATGGGATCAGGTGGCTAAAAAGCACCTGAATGTGATCAATGAAGTTATTTCCCACGGTAAAACCAGGCCTAAAAAATCATTAACACAAATCAAAAGCTATCGAATCATTGATAAACTCCCTGTGATCGATTTATCCCATATGAAGGTTCTCACGGATGATACGGGAATTCTCCAGCACGCCAAATATACGATCCCGGATTATAATCACGGTTATTGCGTGGATGACAACGCCAGGGCGCTGATCATTGCCTGCCATTATTATACCTTACGGAAAGATAAATCGATTATACCTTTTGCCCAAAAATACCTGTCATTCCTTTACTATGGGTTTAATTTTGAGAATGGCAGGTTTCGTAATTTCATGTCCTACGATAGGAAATGGCTTGAAACGGTAGGCAGCGAAGATTCCCATGGGAGGGCTCTCTGGGGATTGGGAATCGCCATACAACATGCTCCATCTGATGGATTAAGAAATATTGCCCTCCGTCTTTTCCTGGATGCTCTTGCACCCATCGAAAGCTTTAGTTCTCCCAGAGCCATGGCCTTCGCAATCATTGGCCTACACGCCTATTTAAGTGTCTATGGCGGCGATTCTAACGTAAGAAATATCAGAACCTCCATTGCTGAAAAGCTTTACAAGCTGTTTATAGATAACAGTAAACCGGATTGGCCCTGGTGTGAAGACATCGTGGCCTATGCCAACGCCAAGCTACCCCATGCTTTAATCCTTGCGGGACAATGGATTCCCAATCCAGGCATGTTTGAGATGGGGACGAAAGCCCTACAATGGCTAATGGACATACAGACAGCGTCCGAGGGGCATCTATCGGTTATTGGCAATGGCAATTGGTATAAATATGGTGGTGAAAAATCCTCTTTCGATCAGCAGCCCATTGAAGCCATGTCTTTAATTGATGCCTACATTGACCTATACAAGGCTAGAAAAGATACAAAATGGCTCAAGGAGAGTGACAAATGCCTGGGCTGGTTTCTTGGCAGAAATGACCAAAACATCCCTCTTTATGACTTTGAAAGCGGTGGGTGTAAGGATGGGCTTGGATCCTACGGTGTCAATGAAAATCAAGGGGCTGAATCGACCCTTGCCTGGCTGATAGCCCTTTTAAGGATGTACGAAAGTATGGGATCCCACTAGGACTTGACGTACACCAGGTGACATGACTGGGAAGCCTATGATCAAAGGGAGTGTTGGATTCCGACATAAGGAAATGATGAATCAGAAAAAGAGCTTAAAAAACTCGCTGAAGATCTTCCGGTGGTAAAGATAGTAGATACTCTGCTTAATCACGCTATAATTCAAGATGCATCGGATATTCATATTGAACCGATGGAAACACAAGTTGTCATTCGGTATCGCATAGATGGTATTTTGCATGATGCCATGACATTGCCAAAAAATGTAGCTGCTGGGATTACCGCGCGTATTAAAGTTCTTTCAAGTCTTAAGCTCGATGAAAAACGTCTTCCCCAAGACGGGCGTTTTAAGATAGAAACAAAAGACCAGAAAGTTTCGTTTCGTGTCTCCACACTCCCTACGTATTATGGAGAAAAGACAGTGATGCGTCTTTTGCGCGAATCTGTTTCAGGTTTTACTCTCGAGAGTTTGGGTTTTCACGGTGATGGACTCGAGCGAATTCACTGGGCGACAAAACAAAAAACAGGAATGATTTTGACCACTGGACCGACTGGGTCCGGAAAG
>CAJXGR010000147.1 GCA_913053665.1 uncultured Spirochaetia bacterium | reverse complement strand
CAGTGTCTCCGTGGCATCTTATAAATCGAACTCACGTTAAATAAGAAATATTGGCGTTGGCAGCAGGTGACTGTGAAAAAGAGAAAAATACAAATCATTATCCATAACGTACGATTTTATGCACTTTTTTTATTAATGTTCCTTTTGATATTTATCATTGGTTCAACATTTATCAACACGGAAAACACATCGGCAGAGCCGCGTCTTAGGCCCACGAATCGACTCTATTCCATCTTCCACAAAGATAAAGTCCGTATTATTTTACCCCCATACCATCAAAACCCCCTGTCTACCACCTATTCCAAAAGAAAATACAATGAGGTGATCGCCATTGGCGAGGAAGACGCCGCCTCATCCAATGG
Organism: uncultured Spirochaetia bacterium; assembly: GCA_913053665.1. GTDB lineage: Bacteria > Spirochaetota > UBA6919 > UBA6919 > UBA6919 > CAJXGR01. The sequence continues at coordinate 7,196 of CAJXGR010000147.1, read as the reverse complement.
AAGCTTCAGCACACGATATCTGGTGGGAATGAGTTATTTCCATGAGAGAGAGTATCGTCTGGCTGCTTTTCACTTGTCTCAAATCGCTAACATTAAAACACCCATCAGGAACTGGTTGAACTATCACCTGGGGGTCAGTTATTATTTTATAGGAAACTATAGTCAGAGTCTTCGGCTGTTAAAAGACCTTAGACACAATGCTCCACAATTCCCTTATCTGGCCAAAGCTATCGATCTAGAGACTAGGATATACATGACTCAGAAGAAGTATAAAGAGTTGATTCGTTCCTTTTCCTCCTACCAAACAAAGAACAATAAGGTTAAAGAGCGTCTTTATTACTTCATCGCACGGGCTTACCTTGCCTTGAAGGATAGGAAGAAGGCTCATAAAGCTTTGATCAAGGTCGTTGGGGTCTATAGTATGATCTACAGTAGGAAAGCTATGAATGACCTAAGATCTATCAGCCCCAAATATGAAAAAACCCTGTCCCAAAGTGAATCTGTCCATGTCGCGTATTACTTTTACAAGAGATGGGCTAAAGGAAAAGATAAGCTAAATGATTATAGAAAAGCGATTAACCTACTAAAGTCACTCCCTACTCTTAAGAACCAATACTTTAACTTCAGACGCCTTTCGGTTTTAGGGGATTCCTATTTTAAGCTTAAAAAATACAAAAAGGCGAATAAGATCTACCAGAAACTGTTGACTCAATTCCCCCCTAAATCCAGGTACTATAGGGAGGGAGAGTACCTCTATGCCCAATTTCTAAGGTATAGATACCCCAAAAAAGCTCTCTCTCTCTACATCAAGATCCTTGACACGCCCAGACATCCCTTTCTCACCAAGGCTTGTCATGCTATATTATCACTTATAGTCCACCAGGATAATGATCTCATGGTTCGTGTTTTGGTGACAGCTGTTAGACAAAAGCAATACAAACTGGTGGATGAAGTGTTATTTGATTGGGTCACCCGTAGAAAGTATAAAAAGGTCATAAGCCTGTTTACAAAAGTAGTTATGGAAGATATAAATCAAAAGTACAGGGTGAAGGTACTTTACTGGTTAGGCCAATCAGCACTTCAGCTTAGGGAAAAGAAGTTAGCCATCGGATACTTTAAAGAGGCCTTCCTAAGCTATAAGCGAGATTACTACACCTATAAATCCCATGTGGAACTTAAACGCCTCCTGAGGAATAATCCTGAAACCCTTAAAGGGATCTACCAGAAGGATAAAGAACGGTATCAGGCATTCCTCAAGTCTCCTGAGTTCAAATTACGACTCATTCCTGTAAAGCTAAGTTATGATTTCACAAAGATTAAAAACCCATTATTTCATGAGGCCTTTACGTTATTGTCTCTAGGAGAGATACGAGAGGGTTATAAAGTCTTTTTACGTTATCTTGCTACCATACAGAGTTCTCGACTCCACCATGCTTTAGTGATCTCTAAAATGTTCTATGATATGAAGCTCTTTCAGTTTTCCATACGCTATTCTGACTTTTTAGCCGGCTACTTGAACGGTCCCAGGGGCAGTAATTATCTTTCTCCCGCCCTGAGGGGGAGTAGCTATCCTTTATACTTCAAGGATCAGGTCTTTAGTTTGGCTGGAAGGTATCAGATGGATCCCTACATCATTTTGGCCGTAATCCGTGAAGAGAGCAGGTTTTTCTCGGGGGCCAGGTCTTTTTCGGGGGCCATGGGACTCATGCAGTTGATGCCTGGAACGGCCCGTGAGCTATTGCCCCGCAAGAAGAAAGGTCTGGGCAACTTTTACGATGAAAAGCTCAATATAGCTTTAGGGACCAAGTATTTCGCCCAGCTCCTGAGAGATATGCCTCTGTCTTTGGCGGTAGCAGGCTATAATGGGGGACCGAATCGTGTGAAACGTTTATACAAAAAGGCCAGGAAGAAAGTACGCTTAATCAACATAGAGCATTTCATTGAGTTAATCAAGATTGATGAAACCAGAAATTACGTCAAGAAAGTCCTGACCAGCTATTACAATTATAAAGAGATCTATGAGTGAAGTGAAACGAATAGCTGAGGGATTTATACCAAACTGATTTTAAATTGTCCAGTTATAACACCTGCCACCTGTAGAGACGCATGGCCATGCGTCTCTACAGGTGGCAATTCATAACGGCATTTTTTCAGTAGAATCACTCATTTCCCTTGACTTTCTCATGCCCTCAGATTATAATTTCCTTTGGTAAGCCTTTGAGTAATATATTAAACTTTTAGGGCTAGGGCATCTTTTCAAGTATTAATTCATTTGAAAATGGACAGAAACATGAGTGATGATCAACTATCCACACAGGCTATGGAAGGGATTAAAATTGAGAGAGAACGCAAGTACTCCATCCCGAATCAGGATACAGCAAAAAAGATCGCGGATACTTTGCCTGAGACCATATCTATTTCATTCCAAGATAAACGTCTGGACTCTGATATGGCCCACTTATTAAAAGATATGTTCCTTGAGCCAGAACAAAACGCTGATGAGATCACCATAAATGCTCTCCAACAGAACAATAAAAGCCGTTTCATTAAAAAGTCAAGACCCAACTACTATTATGACACAAAGGATTTTGATCTCCTGAGCAATAATCTCTCATTTTCTTTGCGTCAGAGAGCAAAGGACTGGATGGTTACTGTCAAACTCAGGCCTAAGGAGATGGTCAAAAAGAGTGTCCAGAAGGGTATTTTTGAACGCATCGAAGTGGATTGTCCCATCGATAACACTATCATTCAGGCCGCTAAAAATGGGAATGATATAGACATAAATCAAGTGATCGAGAATCAGAAAGAACTTAAAGAAACCTATCATCGCCAATTGGAAAAATACGTAGCCGGTATACCCCTTGAGATTAAAAATAGCTTTGAAGTCTTGTCCAGTAGGGTTTTATACCCGTTCAGAAACAATGGTCTCCTTCAGGTCTCGGTGGACAGCGTGTTGACAAAGCCGGGTGTGAAAGACATTTTTGAGATAGAAATTGAGTTGAAGTACGGCGGGAGCAAAACCTGGCTGGATGACGTTGCAAGCCGTGTATTTGACTATATAAGCTATTGCGTCATCCATGAAATCAAGAAATCAACCACTAGCATCGATCCAACGGTTCTGGACGATGTACTCAAGAATGTTACCAATTTATCAAAAGTAGAAAAAGTCCGTAACGTGACATCCCCTCAACTTTTCAGGTATTCACTTTCAAAAAAAACCCTAGACCTGTCTGAACTCGCCAAATCGGTTGTAGACTTCTGCCAATCTGAGTATGTGAGAGGGATTCATCCTATAACCCTTTGCCCCTATTGGGTGGACATTTCCAAAGTTCAGGACGACGTGAAACCCCCTATACCCACTGAAGAAACGGATGAAAAAGGAAATAAAATACGAGCGAAGCGTAAAAGATTATCAGAAGAAGACATTGAGAAATACCGAGAAGAACTATTGATCTCTACCCATGAATTAGTGGATCAGACACTAAAGAAAATGGAAGCCAATCCCTACCTTTTGGTGGATCCAGACCTTTTTACCAAAATCCATGTTGTCAGGCTTTCACCCACCAGTTTTTTGATGACCTTTATTTTTCCCTTTGAGGAATATCAACAAAGTCAGTTTTTCCTTAAAACCCATAGAATCTTTCAAAACCTCTTTCAAGCCATGTACAGAGAAAGCAGTATCTCCGGATTATTTGAACAGGTCATAGTCGACTGCCTTCATCTCACTAAAAAACAGGAGATCACTGAAACCACTCGAATCAATCTGGATAATATGATTTATTACTCCATCGAAAAAGACGAGGATTCCTATGACCTACAGGGGCTTTTAGAAAGAAGATTTGGAGAAATACAAAAATACATAGATAAGATGGTTCTCGCTCGTCATCGTCTAAGACAACGAGGAGAAAGGGGGCCTATTGCTCTTCTCTTAGCTGAAGATCAAAATAAACGATCTACCTATTACTTTCCGTTTAAAAAAGAAGCTAGAATCCCCCTCACTGTAGAAGCCCTTGGGGGCATGGAATAGAGCATTTATAAGGATTCAATACCATGTACATTCAATTTTCCTGTGAACTTTCAAAAGACTCAAAAGAATGGATAGAAAAGCTCCTTCAAATATGGAGTAAAAATAATCCTTTTATCAGTAATGATGATTGGGGGCTTGAGGTCTTAAAAGTCTTTTCCAGAGGCTATACGAAAGCCATCACGTTTTTAGCCCGTTTTGGACAACCCAATCAGGAACGCGTCACCCGAGTTTTCAAGGTAGATTATCTGGAGAACACCCTAAAAGAGGCCCACGCGGCAACATGGCTTGCTACTACGATCTCTGCCAACTTCTTTTGTAGAATAAAGAATCATCCCGAAAACTATCATTGGCAAGACCCTTCAGGACAGAAAATCGGATTGATTGAATACGAATACGCTGGTGACATGGGCACATCCGAGTCCGTGGACACCCTCATGTCCTATCTCTTTGATCAATACAAGAAATCAAGTCGGGATCTCATAACAGGTTTGGGGGATGGACTCACTAAAATCTTTGATGATGTAGTTCAAGGACTGAAAACAAAACTCTACAAACGTCACAAAACCTATAATGTACGTGTAAAAGATGTTTATACCAACAAATTAACCCATTTCACCCAAGAGTCTGTTGAAAAACTCCTGTATAATATTCCTCCTCATCTCAAAAAGCTTTTCCCAGAGACCCCGGAGACCTTGTTCAAGGCCATTGATTTATCTCTTAATTTCCAGTTGGACACCCATTATTTTAGTGACTACATTCATGGTGATTTAAACCCCACGAATATCCTGGTCTACAGGGGCTATGACAGGGCTTATGGAACACTCATTGACTTTTTAGAGATGGAAAACAAAAAGACGGAAGGTTTCACTCCTTATTTTTGGGATTTTGCACGCCTAGAAGGCGAGTTGACCTTATCCTTTTTTACGAAAACCTTCATTTCGCCTGATCAGATTAGTGACTCAGTTCCTAAATTAAGTCAAAGCCTTTTCGAGATGAATCCTTTGAAGAATCATCACTCTCCTCTTACGATTATGAGTGACACACTTGTTCGGCTTAGAAAAAGCTTTTTCCGGACAGAAGGCCTCCACCTTGATATCTCATTCGATTCTCCAGACGTCATTAAATCCTTTTATTACAATTTATTGGTATTTTATCTATTCATCATAAAATATGAAAATAGTCATTTAGAGTGTCTTGTAGCCTTGGCGTTAGCCCGGGATCTGGCGGAGCAAATCCCAAAAATCGACTCCAAATGGGTGGCTGACAAACTTGAAGAGCCTAAGGAAGCCGATCGCGAAACAGCCGTATCAAAGAGTAGAGTTAAAGTAGCCGCTATATCGACCTTATCTCTTGCCATCATCATTTTATCTGTCTGGTTTGTGACAGCCTATCTTAGCAAACCCACCATTCCTCTTCATAAATTAGAAGAAGCCGACAAGTATGCCTCAGAAAATCTCTGTAGTGAAGCTCTAGTCATTTATAAAGAATTGTTGGATTCCATATCCCTAAACGATAATAAACCGATTTATGCGAAAATCAAATACTCTGAAGGTAAGTGTTACTATAGTGAAGCTCTGATCAAGAACAGGGAAAAGAATCTTAAGAAAGCTGGATTAGCCTTTGAAGAGACCATTCAGTTCATTAATCGGGATAAACGTCCGATCCAGTATAGCAATGCTGTAAATCACCTTTCAGTGGTCTATTATCATCTTGCTGAAGTGCGGGATAAGGCTGGATACGCTGATAAAGCCATCAAAATCCTCAAACCCGTTTATGAGATGAACAAAAGGCAAAATCGACCTTTCCTTAAGGCAAAAACCCAGACAAATCTTGGGATAGCTTACTGGAGGCTTTCTCAAGTCAGGGATAAATTGAAGAATGTGAATCAAGCTATTAGTCTATTCAAATCCGCCCTAAAGGTTTTGGATGAAAAAAAATCCCCCATGGAGTATGCCAAGACACAGCACTACCTCGGCAATGCCTATGGCGAGTTTTTCCGTTTGAATAATGGAACAGAAAGCCTAGACCTGGCCATTGAAGCCTATGAAAAGGCTTTACGCATCCGTACTTTAGAAAACCATCCTCAAGAGTACTCCTGGACACAGAACAACCTGGGAATAATTTACAGAAATCTGGCTTACACAGAAGGAAACACAAATCCTAAAGAACAAATCAATAAAGCCATCCAAATCTACCAGGAAACATTAAAAGTCAAAACCCTTAAAAATTATCCCTTTGACTATGCCAGGACCCAAATCAATCTTGGACAGGGATATTTAGACCTTGCTAACGTCAGTAGTCAGCATGATAAAGAAAAAAACCTTGGAAAAGCGGTTCAAGTCTACCAAGATCTATTAAAAAAGTATCATGCTGAAAAATATCCTATTTACTATGCCAGTGCCAATCTTAATCTTGGGACTGTTTTTTACTTTCTCTCAGAAGATAAAAAGCTTGTCAGTCAAAAAGAAGAAGACCTGAGAAAATCAATAATGAGCTATAAGAACGCTCTTAGAATATTTACCATCCAAAAATACCCTGTGAATTATGCCAGGATTCAGAAAAACTTAATCTTTGTATACAATGATTTAGCCGATATTAAAAACAAAGAAGAAAACTATCAAAATGCTCTAAAGGCATCCGCTGAAGCCTTATCTATATTAACCTCAGCAAATCACCCTGTAGACTTTAAAATCATCAATGAAGTCAAAAAGAGTGTCGAAAACAAACTCATGGGGAATAGCCATTCAAAATAGCCTGGGGAAGTCTTCAAGTGCTAAATAACGGGTAGTGGCATTTAGTGATAATTGCTTGTAGGGGCAGATTTTAAATCTGCCCCTACAAGCAATCGGATAAACTTATCACTAAGGGTTTTATCACTACCAAATAACGTGAGTTCGGTTTAGATAAATATTAATCAACGTGAGTTTGACGAATTAATGAGGTGTGCAGAACGGTTTACGGGGAAAAAGATTTTTCTTTAGATTCTTCATGATCACGAGCTTAATAGGTTTGCCTTAGCTTGGCCTGTCTTTTGCCTGTCTTCCGCCTGTCTTTAAGGTGTTTGTCATGGTGGGGTTTAAATCCATTTAATAATAGGCTCAGTATGGAGTTCAGGTTGGTGACCTTATATTTGTTTCCGAACAGACAGGAATGTCTGTTCTACCCCTTC
>CAJXGR010000146.1 GCA_913053665.1 uncultured Spirochaetia bacterium | reverse complement strand
GAGGGGAAAACATAAACGCTCTCATTTATAGTTTTATCAAAAAAGAGGTTAGCCAGGGTGAATGGTCTGTAAAGTGACGATCTGATTTTGATTTCTGAGAATTTAGCATAACGTTCTCTTTTTAAATTGTTTTTAAGAAATAAGCTCCAACTAATTTTATGATCATCGTAAAGGACAAAATTATCAATATCTTGATTTTTATCAGAACGACGAGTCCATTTAAAAACCTGTTCATTATAAACTTCAATAGTTTGTTTTATATTACTCGTTAGAGCTTGTCTATTAAAATTATATGCCCAAGCGTCACGAGAAGTAGCAACCCCTCGTCCGTAGGTCTTAAAAACAGTTTCTACATGATCTGTTTTAGCCGATTTAGCTTCTTTTGTTCCCAGAGGGATAAAACCATCAAAGTCGCTCTGCAATCCTTCTGTGAGCCAGGTGTGTTTTTTATCGGGTTCTATGATCTGCCACTCCATATGATGACGATTCTCTGTTTCATCCATAAAATGATACTTCTGTTCCTTTCGCCAGAACTCATCGACTCGAGCATAAAAGATTTGGCAGGAAGCCGTATTGCCTTGTTTTTTGATGAAAAAGTTAATGCTCACACCCACCTGAATACCAAAGACGTTATGGGTTGTTCCGGAAAGCTTGGGATTCTTTCGTACATCGCTGCCTAAGTCCAAGACATAGACTGAGCTAAAGTCTTTTTCAAGATGCTGTCTCATTCCATCAAAGGCAATCTTGTCAATGAAACTATTATTTGTGACCAGAGCGATCATTCCTTCCTTTTCAAGACGATCCGAGGCCCAGCGGACAGCTTTCACGTAAGGATCGGATAAAGCATTCTTATTCGTGGCTTTAGAGTCTTTGGCGTAGGTCTCGGAGACTCGTTTGTCCATCACAGGGTACTTTCTATTCTTGTTGTTGTCGTTTTCATTGACCTGACTGGCGTTGTAGGGAGGATTCCCGATGATCACAAAGATGGAGCTGTCTTTCTGCTTGTTCACACGCTCGGTATTCTCTTGAGTAAAGAAATCGGGTTGATGATCCTCTAATAGTTCAAAGGTATCCACCATACAGATTCCTTCAAAAGGTTTATAAGTCCCCGTTAGTTCAAGGTATTCGTGTTCGATGTTCATGGAGGCAATATAATAGGGTAATAACATCACCTCATTGCAGTGTAGTTCATTGTTGTACTTATGGGGGAGACTGGATTTCTTCATCTCCTGCATGATCCGGACGATGAAATTACCTGTCCCCACGAATGGATCCAGGATATGAACCCCTTTATCGTTGAGGGATCTATGGAACTCTTTCTGGAGGATGTCCTCCACACTTTTCACCATAAAATCCACGATGGGCTGGGGGGTGTAGACGATTCCGTGGGTGTCCGCCACTTTCACCGAAAAGCCCTGAAAGAACTTCTCATACACGCTGTTTAAAAAGCCCTGTTTTTGTGAGAAGTCCTCTATCGTGCTAGCCGTGGTTTCTATCGCCCCATAATATCGATCCAGCCCTTTGAGAAAGTCGGGACGGCTGAAGGATTGGGATGTTAACGTATCAATCACCTTCTCGATCTCCACGGCAATGATATTCCTTTTGGAGAAGTCAGGATTGTTAAAAACCTTCCGGAATAGCCTTTCTGTTAAGAGATGCTGGATGAGCATTTCCTCAATGGCGTAGTCAGAGAGGTTTGGATTGATAGACTGTCTGCAAAGGGTCATGAAGTCATTGAACGCTGTGATAAATGACTTGTTTACTTGTCGACCTTTCTCGATCAATTCCTTGAGACCTTCTCCCAGATCACTTACCTTTTCTTTGAAATCGCTAATGGCCTCTTCCCACTGTTCAAAAGCGGGGGGTTGATAGTCAAAAAACTCTTTGAGAACGTCCACAAGGATATTGGCTTTGGTGATATCCTCATCCAATATGTGTTTCCCGTCCTGATAGATAATCGCCCGTTCAGGAGACTGAAAGATGATATTATCTTTGGGATAGCCCACGTCAAACTTCTTTTTCACCTCTTTTACGAGATCATCCTGCTCATCCTTGGCTTCCCAAAAGCCGTGGGCCAATTTGAAGGTATCGATGAGAGCCCCATCAATCCTCAAGGGTCTTTGTTTATTCCTTTTGAAGGGGTATTCGGGGATTAAGGTCCAGTTAAACTGCCTTCCACAGTGGGATAACAAATCATGAAACGCACTCTTGACGGCTGTTTCATGCTTGGCACCCAGTTGATCATACTGATCTAACGTTTTATAATATTCATCTACGGACTTATGGTTGGCTTTTAATTTAAGAGTTTGCATCGTTTGTTCATTGCCCTGACTGACTCACGTTTATTGGAAGGAGCTGAGTCCATTTGATAGATACAAATCTATAAAATAATTCCATAGAAGTAAAACAATTCTTCACAATTGTTTTTTAAAAGATGGCTTGATTATTTTAACGTGAGTTTGGAATAAGTTAAAATCGTTACCTCTCTGTCGGACTAGGAAGTCCGACAGAGAGGCTTTTTCAGGGGGAGTCTATTTGCCTGTAGGTCGAGCTTCCTAGCTCGACAGATGGCAATTTGTCAGGCTAAACTTTTGTTAGATAAATCCTTATGTCTCGAACTCGCATTATTTTATGATGATTCTCTCTTGAAGCTCTTTTATACTGGATACGGTGATACTTGCTTTTACATCCCACGGGTCAAAGGTGGCATCAGCGGATCGTTTCACCCAAGCGGCTGATAGACCTGTAGACAGGGCACCTATTATATCAAATGAGTTGCTGGAGATTAGCCATGTGTCGTGAGCAACTGTTCCAGTCCGGTCAAGCAAGTGACGATAGACCTCAGGGGCTGGTTTGAAGGTCTTTACTTCGTCCACACTAATTATATCCTTAAAGTAATGGGCGATTTTAGCATTCTGAAGCAGAGAACGGACATCTTCTCCAAGTCCGTTAGAAAAGGCAAACAGACTAAACCCTGAGGATTTCAATGGACTTAAACCTTCTTCCACATCGGGAAAGGGGGGCAATATCTGATATTCCCCCATGAGTTTATCCTTTTCAGAGGGTTTTAGGTTTTTGTGAAAAAAAGTGGCGGTATAATCCAAAGCGTCACGGGTGCAGATGTGGAAAGGTTGATACGCCTTCATCAGCCCTCTTCTGAAGGAATATTCCAGCTGTTTATCCCGCCAGAGACAGGCAAAGGCTGAAGCCTCACTTCCCACATATTGTTCCAATAAGGTTATAACTCCTGCTGTATCGATCAGCGTGCCATAAACATCGAATGCCAGGGTGATGGCCATGGTTTCCTCTTGTTTGGACCCACCATTCTAGATCAAATGAGGGGTCAAATTCCAAGCTTCTCACGACTAGCCTCTAAAGAGATTCCATCGCCTCTACTTTTCGCATCCAGAAGACGTTTGGTCATTTCATTACTTTTTAAAAGATAAGCCGTTTCCTTTTCAGACTCAATTTCATGCCATAAATCAATAGGAACAATGACTCCCGTGACTTTTCCTTTTTCATTAGAGATATATTGAACAGGACTTTTATTCATAAAAACCTCTTTACTTTGGCTTTATAATATAAGATCCCTAAAATATAACACTCATACCAGGTCGCTTTAAGTATATTTAACGCAAATAAAGCACTATACCCAAATTATGACTAAATGCTTCAGAAATAAAACTCTTAAGGTCATCAAAATACTGCAGGCAATAATCCAAACCATCTTCCTGTTCTTCCATCCAGATAGTTGGATAGATTTCTTTTGTCATCATATCATCCGGATCATATCGGTTTTTCAGAGACTCATGATCGATTCCCTGTAAGACATTATATATCTCTTTGACTTCAATAGAACTAAACACTCTGGCGGGACCATAGCCGACATCTATGTCGCCAACCACCTCTCCAGCTAATAGAAAGTTAAGTGGAGGCTCACCCTCCCATTCCGTTTGAGTCAAAAGGTAATGTATACCATGCCACGACTTATCCAGATCATAATCAATTCCTTCCCCTTCCACAAAGTCTAAACTGGGAACGTTAACATCCTTTAGTTTTTTACCAAACCATCTTGAAATTATACCGGATTTTTTGCTATTGACCTCATACAAATATATTTCTGGATCATCAGGACTTAAAACTCTCCATATCAATGGAGGACTATCCAATATTTTACTAATGTTATCATCACGTAATGTCAGAAGTCCTAGATACATTCCCATACATTAACCTTCCATTGGTACATCAAATAAATAGTATTTGACACCATTCAGTCGTTCATGGCTTCAGCAATCTTTAGAGTATCCGTATATTGATCAAACCGAGTGATTCGGCCGTTTTGCACCCTGTAAACATGGGCAAAAGAGGCCGTCATAGACTTTCCCGTAGACTTATGAGTTCCTTGATACTGGCCTAAAGCAATAATCGTATCTTTAGCATCCAGATACTCTTCTACATCAACTTTCCACACCTCCCAATGAACCCGAAACCTGGCGAAGACGTCCTTAAAGACGGCGTCTGGGCCAACATGTCTGCCTCCTCCAGGAAATCCTTCATTCTGTACCCATACAATGTTTGGGTCAAATAGTTCACGGATGGTTTCTGTATCACCTTCTGCAAAGGCTTTGTATAATGTTTTGATGATGTCTAATGGACTCATAAATAACCCCTATTCAGGTTGATCGCCCCACTGATCGTGATGTATCAAGGATTCAACGGGAGTACGAGGTAACCAGCCAGCTTTTTCAAGTTCCGGCTTGTCATGAAAGTGGGTCACATAACCGATACAAAGGTAAGCGATGGGGATAATGTGTTGGGGTATAGCTAAAATCTCTTTCAATAAGTCATGATCAATGATACTCACCCATCCGACCCCTAGGTTCTCAGCTCTTGCGGCTAGCCAAAGGGTTTGAACGGCACACACGGAGCTATACAAGTCCATTTCAGGGTTTGCCGTCCGGCCAATCACTGCATCCCCTGTCCGAGAGCGATCACAGGTCACACAAATACCCATTGGGGCTTCCATAATCCCTTCTAGTTTAAAGGATTTATACATTTCCTGCCTCTCCCCATGAAACATTTCGGCGGCTTCTTTGTGAGCCTCTTCAAAGCCATCTTTTATCTGCTTCTTAATGTCAGGGTTTTGGACGATTATAAAATCCCAGGGTTGCATAAAACCAACGCTGGGGGCGTGATGAGCACTATCCAATATTCGCATTATTACGTCATCAGGGATTGGGTCAGGCTTGAACTCCCCCCTTGTGTCCCGTCTGGAATAAATTGTTTTGTAAACGGCGTCTCGTTCTGCTTTAGTAATGATCATTTCAAACCTCCGTGGCAAGATTCAATATAATAAAATCCGTCAAGAAAGACAAAAAGATCAAAATATCCCGTATCGAGTCCGTATGGATTTCATAACCGTTTATAATTATAAAGTGTTTGTATTTAGTGAGATGCTTGAACCCATCCTGACACTTTACAAGAATATCTGTATTGTCATCCATTCTAAGGATAAAAAATTGAGGGTTTTAAAGATTTTTTTACGAATATATCAATTTGATTTCTACGATATAAAATTCAATACACCAGAACACGATACTTTTATATAGCGTTGTATTTTAATGGCCAGGGGCAGTATGTTTAAGATAAATATAAATGATCTAAGAGAAGATATGGTATTCTCAGCGCCCCTCTTAGACGATGGAGGGAAGACCCTTTTGGCCTCCAAGCTTCCTGTCACAAAAGATGAGGTCATCAAATGGGCCAGTTCGGGAGTCGTGAACATCTTCTGTCGAGGAGAACTGATTGGCGGGCAAAAAGAAAAGCCTGCCATACTGGATGAGCTTCGTAGGCAGTTAAGATCTGGAAAGAGTCCTGACGCACAGACTGAAGCCCCTGATACCGAAAAAGAGTCCGTCCAGGAACTATCCAGCAGTCAAGTGGAAAAGAGTACGCCCCAATTATCCCAACAGTCCTATGAAAGAAAGCTGGCAAGTCTGGAGATCATTGAACAGATCAACGATAGTCTGAACTTTGGCTTGACTCAGTTTCTCCAAAACCCCACTCAAACGATCATCCTCCGAGAAAAGTTAGTGATTGCCTCAGAAGCACTGATCAAAGGGATGAAGCAAAACCCAAGTCATTTCATTGATATTATTACTTTTATGGATCCTGGGAATCAATTGGTTTCCCATCTCATCCGGGTGGCGATTATTGCTACCTTCCTGGCTATCCAGATGAATGTAGGTGCCAAAAGACTTCTCTCGGTCACGGCCGCTTCTTTCCTCCATGACATAGGAAAAGTTGGCTATTCCATTATCAACGACTCAGAGAGTCTGAATATCACAAAAGAGCAGATGAACTTAAGCTTGAGCCATCCTGTTTATGGTTACAAGATTACAAAAAGCTTTTTAAACTTTCAGGATGAGGTTTGCCAAGCCATATTAAACCATCATGAACAACCTGATGGCAACGGCTTCCCCCGACGTGTGGCTGATAATAAGCTGTTTATAACAGATAAAATCCTCTATCTGGCAAACGTTTTCTCTCATCTCATTGAGAAAGGTCAGTTAAACGGCTATCATGCTCCCCTCAACAATCTGGAATACCTTTACAAGCAATTCCCGGAAAAGTTTGACAGCGACCTGATCAGCGGACTTCAGGTCTTGAAGCAGATGTTCAGCTATGAATTACTCCACGTCCCCCCATCGACTGAAAAGGCTGTGATCCAGGCCAAGTAAGTCCAGTATTTTCCCAGTGTGAAAGAGAATGATATCCTCCAGAGTCCTGGGCTTCGTGTAGAAGGCCACTGAGGGGGGTACGATGATGGCACCTGCGTGAGCCAGCCTGACCATATTCTCCAGATGGATGGTGTTCAATGGGGTTTCACGGGGGGAAAGGATCAGTTTAAAACCTTCTTTCAGGGCCACATCTGCTGATCTCTCCAAGAGATTGGAGGACATACCCCCGGCAATCCGTCCCAGTGTTCCCATGCTGCAGGGGACAATGATCACAGCGTCCATCCTGTGACTGCCACTGGAAGGGGGAGCAAATAAGTTATCAATGTCGTAGTAGGGTATATCTAAGTCTTCAGATAAGTCCTTTATGTTTACCCCCGTCTCATAAAGGCATACTTGATGACCCGTCTGGGTTGCTGTGACCTGAACATCGATTTTCATCTCATGGAGGGTCTTTATCAGGGTGATCCCATAAATGGATCCTGAAGCCCCTGTCAGTCCTAGTAATACTCGCATCATCTATCCTGTGAAAGGTTTATGAATTGTCACCGTGTATGACAGGTTTTATGACAATTTAAAATCAGTTTGGTATATCCAGTAAGAATGGTAATACAGGCTGTAGGAAAAAGCAAGGGGATTTCCATTAATATTCTGTCGTCCTGATTGGATAGAAACGTCATTATTTTAATGACCGGGCCAAGAAAAGTCATTTAATTCTTTTGTAAATCACCAAGTGACAAATGCATTCCTGTGTGTCTGCCAAATACTTGTTTTACCTTTTGTCAGACAATATCTCAACAACACGAGCCTCCACTTGCCCTTTGTAGAACTGTATATTCATCAT
>CAJXGR010000145.1 GCA_913053665.1 uncultured Spirochaetia bacterium | reverse complement strand
AACATGAGGGTACTACTTGGGTTTTGGGAAATTAAGTCCCCAAGTCCCATCCAGGTGACAAGTCATACAAGCTTGACCATTTGTTCCAAGGGATTTGGAATACCAAAGTCTTTTCCCTCTTTTTTGAGTCCTGGAGAGTCTCCATTTCTTGTACTTTTTTAATTTGGCCTGAACAGAAGCACTTGACATAGAGCCTGCGCTACCACATGGATTACAAGGGTTCCCACCACACGGATTACAAGCATTTTTCCCACATGGATTACAAGCATTCTTTCCACACGGATTACAAGGGTTTTTAGCCCCCTCGCCACATGATGCAAATACCAGTAATGACATTAAAAGACTTGCAAATAAGATTGAATTGATTCTCACATTTTACTCCTTTAACTTATAGTTTTTAATCTGACAATAGCCAATATAGTTAAATAAAATATATTCGGGAAGATTAAAATGTCACCTAAATGACCTTTTTTTATATTTTGTTGATTTACCATGAACAAATAAGGTTAAATCTAAGGGGTAAGCTGTTTATAAAACATTTCTGGGTCACGGATAATGATCTTTTTACGATTAAAATCTATCAGTCCTTCATTTTTCAGATCATTCATCAAAGAAGTTACAGTCTGACGTTGTGCAGCAATGAGTCCACCAATTTCTCTATGAGTAAGAAAGCATTCAATGAGTATTTCATTTTCATGCTTCTCGCCATATTTTTCAATCAAATCTTGTAAAAGAAAGAATAGACGATGACGGGTATCACGAAAAATCAGATTCTCTAACCGTGATGAGAATTTCCTCAAACGAAAGCCAATAAGCTTCATGAGTTTTAGGTTAAGACGCGGATGATTCTCTATAATCTCAGTGAATTTATCCTTTGGAATGGAGCATAGGAGACAGTCGTTAATAGCCAAAGCCATCTCTTCTCTGCCCCCATCATCCACCAGAGCTAACTCGCCAAATACTTCGCCGGCATTAATCACATCCATGATGATTTCTCCCCCTTCAGGAGAAACTTTTACAAGTTTAACCTTCCCTTTTTTAAGGAAATAAACAGTATTCGCTGGATCATCAAGAAAATAGATAGCTTTCTTTGGGGATATTTCTTGCATTTTAGTTGTTTCATTAAGATAATCTAATTCTTTTTTGTCCAGTCCTTGAAATAAATTAATTTGTTTTAGATGCCACAGTTTGCTAAATTCTGTCATACTTTTCCACTAGTAGAATTGTTTACTCTTGTCATTAGCAACACTTCTAGGTGTAACGATATATATTATTTATTTTTTTTTCCTCTTCGTTTATATAAAAAGTTTAGGGGTTCAATATATAAGTGTTTTGCAATATAAGTTTTTCATTGGTTTTAATAAAGATTTTATATATTGTTATGTATTCACTTATAAATTTAGTATATTTGTTTTTCATAAAAATCTTGAGGGTTTTGGGGGTTTCGTGAATGAAAACATTAGGACGGCATCTTCTGGGAGAACTCATTGGATGCAAGGTTAAGCTTGATGGTGTCCCATTTATTAAGTCCAGCATGGAGGAAGCGGCTATCCATGCCAATGCCACCATTATTGAGTCTGTCTTTCATCAATTTAGCCCTCATGGAGTCAGTGGGGTTGTGGTGATTGCTGAATCTCATCTTACCATACATACCTGGCCTGAACTTAATTATGCTGCTGTCGATGTCTTCACATGTGGAGATACAGTGGATCCATGGAAAGCATTTAATTTCCTGAAAGACTTATTTAAGGCTGAAAAATCTATTGTAAAGGAAATTACAAGAGGCCACTATGATCTGTTAAATAACAAAGTCAACCCAAGCACTGAAATGACCTATCAGGATATTTAGTTCATAATTAAGGCAATCATATTACGGGTTTACAAATTGTTGTAAATCAGTGTTATCATTGGTTTCTGTTTAGATAACCTTATATGGAAAGGCTGGAGCAAATGATTTGATCCCTATACCCACGAAATACTTTTTGACAACAGGATCCTCTGAAGGGTTTATGCCCTTAAACGCTTTTGATCAGGCTTTACTAAATGCTGGTATTGGGAACACCAATCTGATCAAGATGAGCAGCATTATACCCCCTGACTGTCAACGGCTGGACTCCATTCATCTACCCTATGGAGCCCTTGTCCCAGTAGCTTATGCCTCCAGAATCAGTCAGATTCCTGGTGAGATCATATCTGCAGCGGTTGCCTGTGCTTTTCCTATGGACAAAGAAAAACCAGGTCTCATTATGGAGTATTCAGCAACAGGACACAAAGAAGAAGTCGAAGCCATCGTCATTAAGATGACTGAAGAAGGAATGCGAAGTCGTGGAGAAGAGCTGAAAGAGATAGAATCTGTTTCAATAAGCCACCAGGTGGAGCATACGGGAGCGGCCTTTGCTGCTGTTGTCCTCTGGTACTAATTATCGTATTAATTGAGAGAGCGATAGAATGGATAGAATGAAAGACCAATGGTTTGCTGAGGATCACACCGGGGCAATTGAACCAAAATATACTCACACCCATTGGAAAATAAAAAGAACTCTTTTTACGGGTCAAAGTCCATTCCAAAAGCTGGACTTCTTTGAGAGTTACGATCATGGGATTCTATTTGCCCTGGACGGTTTGATCATGACTTCTGAACGTGACGAGTTTATCTATCACGAAATGCTGACTCATGTCCCCCTTTTTACCCATCCTGGGCCTAAAAAGGTTTTAGTGATCGGTGGTGGGGATTGTGGGGCTCTCAGAGAGATTCTTAAGCATCCAGCTGTTGATAACATTCATCTATGCGAAATTGATAAAATGGTCGTTGAAAAGTGTGAGGAGATATTTCCCTATGTTAAAGAAGTATTAAATAATCCACGAATAGAGGCCTTTTATGAGGACGGTTTTGACTTCTTAAAGAGAAATACCAATATTTATGACATCATCCTGGTGGATTCCACAGACCCTGTTGGCGAAGCTCTTAAACTCTTTGGAGTCCCTTTTCTTGGATTGTGTCATCAGGCTCTTGCAGCAGATGGCATGATGGTGATGCAGTGCGGATCACCCTTTTACCAGACTCAGTTTATTAAGGATTTGCAAAGTGACATGATGTCTGTCTTCCCTTTGAGTCAAATATATACAGCAAGTGTTCACTCTTACCCTGGAGGATATTGGGGATTTATAACGGGATCCAAGAAGTACGATCCTTTAAACGACTTTCAAGCGGATAAATATGAGGATTTGAACTTTATGTATTACAATGACAAGATTCATAAAGCGGCTTTTGCTCTACCTAGCTACTTTGTGAAACAGGATTCCTGAAGCATTAAATATCTAAAAAAAACTAAGTTAAATGTCAGGCATTGACTTTTCAAGAGATTTTACTAAATATATAATGTGTCAAGATTTTTACCAGTGATTGTGTCATCATTTAATATTGAGTCCAATGACTTGCAGGTTCTAAAGGTCTGAACCTTATTAATTATGAAATTAAAGGAAGCCTATGCAATTATTTATGTGCAAATCCAAGATCCATAGAGCCACCATTACAGATTCTGAGCTTCATTATGAAGGCAGCATCACCATTGACAAGGATTTGATGGAAGCCTCTGAAATACTGGCCTACGAGAAAGTTCAAGTGGTCAATGTGAATAATGGAAATCGCCTGGAGACTTACGTGATAGAAGGGGAGCGAGGTAGCGGCATGATCTGCCTGAATGGAGCCGCTGCAAGACAGGGTCATAAGGGAGACAAAGTCATTATCATCTCATACGCTTCACTGAACAAAGAAGAAGCCCAATTTCACCGCCCAATAGTGGTTAAAGTGGATCATAAAAATCATATTGTGTCTAAAGAAAAGGAAAAAGAATACGCTCCTAGTTTCTAAGTCCCTTGATTTTAGCGAGCGATTCAGTGGTATAGACAATCAATGATACAATGGATAAGGCCATTGAAAGATAAATAAATATGATAGGTAAATATCCAACGCGATCTTTAAATAGATAGAGAAACGCCACACAAGCCAAGGCGACAGTCGTTGCTTTCCCCCAGAAATTAGCCATCACAACAATTCCCTTAGCCCTGTAAAGCCAATTCCCACCACCCATAAGGATCAAATCTCGTATGACCAAGAACACAAAAAACCATAGGGGGAAATCTCTGTATAGAACCAGGCCAAGTGAAAAGCCGGCTATCACGATTTTGTCAGCTAAAGGATCCAGTAGTTTGCCCAAATCACTGACTTGATTAAGTTGGCGACTTAAAAATCCATCCAGGAAGTCTGAGAATACAATGAATGAGACCAGGATCACGCATTCCCACAGGCCTTCATCGCCTATTGAAAGGAAGTATACGGCAAAAGGAAGGAGTAAAATACGGCTGAGACTAATTAAATTAGGGATTAGAACAAGGTCTTTGAGTTTAACTGAACCGAACAAGATTCCTCTCCAGTTCAAGGGAGTCTGGAAGGTGAAAACGATCAAACCATTTTCTCTTTAGCCATTTCTTCTCACTAAAGCTTAAACGAGAGATATTTCCTATCAGATAGTGAGACTCACCTTCTAGCACGGCGTCATCAAATAAAAAGATAGCACTTTTGACTTCCTCGTGTTTAAGCTTTTTTTCTTGCAAGACCCAAATCATTAAACGATACTGGTATAGGACGCCTTCATCAGTGAAGATAAAGTACTCATGTCCGAAGTGGTTTCTGACAAATATAATGCCCAGGATGAGAATTATACCCGACAGTATGAAACACAGATCCAGGAGTCGCGGCATGGGGATTGTCTCTATGGCATAGAGAAGTGAGGCAACGGCTAATATAAAGAAGAAGATCTCAAAAACAAGAGTCGAGAAGCTTTCTTTAGTTCTCCATGAGTAGGATTCTGTTTTCCCGTCATTGACATAGGTGATATGATTCCACGGAGACCTGGTTTGATGGTCTGTTCGGGTGCTTTGAGCACGAGAGCTAAGGTTCAGGAAGCTTAAGTCCAGAATGTCCACATTCAGGATCTCCCAAAGCTTTCTGGCTAGGTTTTGTATGTGAACCTTATCGAAGCCTTTTTCGATGAGTTTTTTCTTACCTGTATGGGTTTCGATATATACTTGAAAGGTTGTATTATAAAAGTTGCTAATGACTCTTTTGGGTGATTTTGAGTTGTTAATGATCACGCGACGAATCTGATCGAAAGGGATGGACTGGGTATTTCGCTGGACTGGAGATTTTATGTAGATGAGTCTTTTTATCTTGTCAAAGAGTATTTGTTCTCCTTTGGATTGGTAGAGTTTCGTACAGGCGATCCAGTATAAGACACCTATAATTAGAGTTAACACGGCTGAGCCAAGCCAATCGAAGCCGTTGGATCTATGATAATACTGATAAAAAGAGTAACTGGATATACTAAAGAATAAGAAAATGCCTGTTAGAGGCAGGATATAGTATTTCAATTTGGACATAGTGGAGGTCATAAGAAATCGTGATTTGGTATCTTTTTTTATTTTGAAAAGACTGGAACTAGATTGGGTGGACGAGGAGTGATAAAGTATACTCGTTTCTTCAAGCCAGCCGGATAACGTTTCCAGGATGATAAAATATCCAAGTCCTAAAAAGAAGGTACTGGGGAGCAGCCATTGACTTTCCCCTTGAAAGACCAAATAAAATGTGTAAAGACCAGCAATTATAGAAAGCAATCCTGAAATGATCATTTGTAATATATTCCTTAAACTTCAAAATCAGTATTTATTGTAGCGTGGTATTCTGTAGGTGACTAGTTTTTTAGAGCAATATTAATCATCTATTCCTATCGTATTTTTTTAGAACCAACATGAGGAAAAAAGAGGTTTTTTTTTACTTGTTCCATCCATAATATTTCTAAAGTTATGGATAGCTTTTTCAAGCCAAAATATCAGGTATTTATGATACTTTAATATCATGACTTAATTACAAGATTATGTTTAAATAATAGACGAATTAAATTACACATTTCCCATTCCCGACTAAGTACATAGATCACAGGCAATATCAGCTTGTGAATAAGAGATCAATTACGACAAAAGGAGATTGACCTTATGATGAAAAATATTTTGATGCTGGGACTCAGCACATTCCTTCTTCTATGGGTCTCAGCGATCAATGATGTTTATGGACAGGGTTCAACAGATACTACTGTTAGTGATCCCATGAAGGATGTAAGTCCTAACAATGTTCAGGAAACACTCATTGACTTTACACAATTTGAAGAGCGTGTTCAGGCGGCTGGTGTTTATCCTGACAAAGATCCTATCAGGGACAAAAAACTGGCTGACCTGGATGTATCTGCGGGTTCAAAAGAAGTGGATCCTAAAACCCTTGCTCCAGCTTATGAGATTCAAGCTAGCGACCTATTTTATAATAGATGGCTCGTCCAATTGAATTCGTCGGCTAATACTATCCTTAATAGACGTTGGTCTTATGCCAAACGCGCTAAAGTTAAAGATGGGAAAGAGTATAAAGGGGATCAGGGCGAAGTCCCAGCTGACCGTAAAAACATAAGAGGTAATATCGGTAAGGGGAAATATGTTTTAGGTGTTCGCATCCATTTCCCAAAACATAGGTATAACGCTTATGCCCGTATCAGTCCTCCTTATGAGTTACGTGCCTACACAAATACAGGCCGAATCGTATCCAGGGACGAGAAGGGGAAGTTTATCGGTGTTCTGGATAATGTAGGGACTATTAAAAAGATCACTGTGGATGTCAGTGGACGGAACTATCGAAATGGTGTTGCCGTACGACTCAAGGATCAGTTTGATAATATCAGCGAGCATTTCATGGGTTACACTTACTTCATCAATTGGAGACGAATGACCTGGAAAAATCCTAACTATATAACTAGTGTGGATCACAGAGAGTTATTCAGAGTTCCGCTTTATCCGCGGGAAGTACCCTATAAAAAGTTTGATTCAATCATTATCTATCGACCTGGTCAAGAAGTAGGTGGAGATTTTGTAGTGTATTTCAGAAAGATCGATATGTGGTTCGATTTTGCTGTTCCACCTGAACTTTTAGAGGATGTGGACATCTTTGACGAAACGGAATGGGGCATTTTGACCCGTCAGGCTCAGGCAAAAAGAGATATTGAACGTAAGAAATTACGTGAAAAGGTTGAGCTGATGAGATATGAAAGTATCAGAATGAAGGGAAATGCTGAACCAAAGGATCCATTGGAAGCCAAGAAAAAACCAAAGCCAGCAGGCGGCGGCACTAATTAATTGTCAATACAGGCTTAAGCTAATATTGATTGTCTAATTTTAAGGGGACAAAGTGATTCACTTTGTCCCCTTAGTAAATTTAGCCCC
This sequence comes from uncultured Spirochaetia bacterium, assembly GCA_913053665.1. Classification (GTDB taxonomy): domain Bacteria; phylum Spirochaetota; class UBA6919; order UBA6919; family UBA6919; genus CAJXGR01. The sequence goes on along the minus strand of CAJXGR010000145.1, from coordinate 537 downwards.
TTTTAACAGGCCTAAAAGCGTATTTCACAACGTGGAAAATATAGATCAATCTTTTTCTTCCCTTCAGCACTTAATGGATTCTCCACTAAACTGATCCATCCCAATTTTTCGCATTGCTCCATTTCTGGAGGGATTTCTGTCAGTTGGTTATTCCCAAGATACAGTTCCTGCAGGTTTTTAAGTTGTCCCATCTCAGGAGGCAGGGACTTAAGCTTATTATTATTCATTCCAATGCCATGAAGCTCACTCAGTGCACCTATTTCGGGGGGAAGTTCTGTTAGATTATTATCCTCAGCCCAAAGGCCCTGCAATTTGATAAGCGTACCAATTACAGAACCAAGAGTGTCAAAGGAATTCTGACTAATATCCAGGAGTTTTAAATGCACAAGATACTGAAAGGATTCAGGAAGTTCAGCGAGTTGATTAACCCGTAAGTAAAGTTCTTCCAGCTTTTCAAGGCTACCCATATCTTCAGGGACTGCGACAAGCTGATTATGATCCAACCGAAGTCTAGTCAAATGGGCAAGAGAGGTAAGT
>CAJXGR010000144.1 GCA_913053665.1 uncultured Spirochaetia bacterium | reverse complement strand
TTATGTTTTTATAGACATAATGAAGTTGATCTATTATATTTCTTTTGAGGGAAATGGATTTCTTTCTCTTGATTATGCATTTAACGGGCTAGAGGTATTTGAAATGAGTGACTCAAAGCGTTTTGAAATAGCAGACATTACAGTGCGAATCCCTCAAGTCGACTGGAGCAAAGGATTTAGCCGTCGCTGGAATAACGGGAATGCGGTCAGGACTCATGTTTTCAACGCTTTATCCTTTTTGTTTCCTCAAGGGGAAAGATTTTTTATTGATGTAGCCCGTGAAGTGGCTTCAGGTATAGATTTCTCAAAGAACAGAGGCCTTGAAAAGGCAGTTAAAGGATTTATAGCCCAAGAATCTGTTCATAGTCAACAACATGATCAGTATAATGAGGTCTTACAACAACAGGGCTTTCAGAATGTTGCCCATGATTCTATCATCCGCTTGCAGAAACAGTCAAAGAGACATTTCTCATTATTATCAAGACTTGCTATCGTATGTGCTTATGAACATTATACTGCCATCCTTGGGAACTTTATTTTAAGCAATCCCAGGATTCTTGAACTGGCAGAACCCAGTATGGCACTTGTTTGGGGCTGGCATTGTGCCGAAGAAACAGAGCACAAAGCAGTCTGCTTCGACCTCTATCGAGCCGCGGGTGGAGGGTGGATCAAGCGTATGTCCATCTTTTGGGTGGTCACCCTGAGTTTCTCGATTATGTTCAGTAGAAATTATTTTAGTCTTTTGTGGCGAGACGGGTGTATGAAACCCAGTAGAATGGCTAAAACTCTTGGTCAATCTCTCAAGTTTTTCTTTGGCAGCTCTGGTGTAGCCTGGCATATCATCATTCATGGGTTTCGTTATCTCATGTATAGCTTTCACCCATGGAACCAGGATAATAGAAATAAGCTGGAGGCTTGGCTCTCAGTGAATCATAAGCAATTGAGAACAAGTGGTGGACGATGATAAAAGCCTTCTCTCAAATTACCCCGTCCGGGCTTAAAATGATACCATCACGCAATGGACACCTATATTACGGGGATTTTATAATAAAAAGTCAAAAGTCTTTTTTTTATCCGTAAAAAGCAATCATCCAAGAGGACTTATTCGATAAAAACTTGCCCGACTGATCATTTGATAGTATCTTATCGATAAGAGATTCTTGGTGGTGAGTTTTTTTAATGAAATTCAAAGTAATTATAAGCTATGATCTCGAATATAAAGGTTATGTGGTGGATGTTCCAGAGCTTGATGGATGCATGAGCCAGGGTAAAACCATGGATGAGGCATTGGTTAACGTGAAAGATGCCATAAAAGGCTGGCTTTACACAGAAGAGAAACATGGCAGACCCTATGTTCCTGAATCAAAGGATATTTTTCTGGGAGAGGTATCTGTTTAATTGGCCCGACTTGCGAATATATCAGGAAAGGAGGCGGTTAAAATCTTTGAATGTTTTGGCTACAAACAGGATCATCAAAGTGGAAGCCATATCATCCTTTTCCACCCAGGTATGCCAACCCTTTCTATTCCAGACCATAAAGAACTTGCACCAGGTTTACTCAGGGGACTGATCAGAAAAAGTGGTTTATCAGCGGATGATTTCATTGATAGAAAATAATTAAAAACGTCCTGCCCTAATGATAATCTTATAATATCCTGGAGATTATGCCTTTAAAATATGCTGATAAATTGACCTGGTGTTCCATCAATGCTGATTTGATGGATTCATTTGATGTGTAGGAGCGGGGTCACCCCGCCCCTACACATCAAATGAGACTTGAAAGAACACTAGATCGTGAATAATCATCTAATGACCCACCCCGATAATTACAAGAAACTCCTGTTCAGTCAATCCAATTACTTATTTTGATAGTGATAAAACCTTTAGTGATAAGTTTATCAATAAAAAGATCACATTTATCTATATTGTTTTATATTCTAGGGGTTTAATATCCCATTGTTCGGCCAAGGCAAGCTAAATGCTTAAAAAGCAGCTCTATACACTTATATCAGCCATTACGTTTTTCACGAGAATCCCTATACCCCTTAAAGGCATTGAGTTCCAGGTCTACAGCGACAGGATCGCTCTCTATTTACCATTGATCGGATGGATAGTAGGTGGATTTGGAGCCATCGTTTACTTGATCTGCCATCTGATCCTACCTTTATCACTATCTCTGCTCATAAGCATGGTAGCCACCATCTGGATCACAGGGGCTTTTCATGAAGACGGTTTGGCTGACGTCTGCGATGGTTTTGGAGGGGGCCATACAAAAGATAAAATCCTGTTGATCATGAAGGACTCTCGACTTGGGACTTACGGTACCATTGGACTTATTGCTATCCTTTCCCTAAAGTACATGAGTCTCCTTGAGGTGGGTGAAAGCCTGATTGTCATCACCTTGATCTCTGCTCACAGTCTAAGCCGATGGGTTAGCATTTCTTTAATGCTAACCCATGAATATGTTGCCTCTGAACAAAGTAAAGCAGGCTCTGTGGCAGTGAAAATGCCTGTCCCACAATTCCTGATAGCCGGAGTGTTTGGGATAGCCCCTCTATTACTCTATCAGAATTACCTGGTTTTCCTTGTCCTTATCCCAATGGTATTTGTAAGGGTTTATTTTGCTAGACTCTTTACTCACAGGATAGGTGGCTATACTGGTGATTGTCTCGGTGCTGTCCAACAAGTCTCTGAGCTTGTATTCTATCTCTTTGTAGTGGTCATCCTGTGAATATCTATTTAATTCGTCATACTTCTGTTCTCGTAGAGGGAGGAACCTGCTATGGTCGGTCTGATGTTCCTCTCACAGATCGATTCCCCCGGGAAGCCGAAAGAGTTAAAGCGACTTTATTGAACCATACTGGCAAGGGTCAATATGAGAAGCTGCGTTTCATCTCCAGTCCATTATCACGGTGTGTCAAGCTAACTGAATACCTAAGTTCAAGCCCTGTTAAACAGGATTCACGACTTTTGGAATATCACTTTGGTCAATGGGAAATGCAAAAATGGGACGCGATCCCCCCCCGGGACTTTACTGAGTGGATGAAGGATTACCTTAATATCCCATGCCCGGGGGGCGAGTCCTATCACCGTTTCTATAGGCGTTGTGGGGACTTTTTAGAAGAACTTGTTTCTCAATCAGAGAATCAGCTAGCCATCGTAACTCATGGGGGGGTCATTCGGGCTATTTTAGCCCATGTCTTGAAAATCCCTCTTCAGAATGTGTTTTCCCTTCGTATAGACCTCGGAAGTTTGACCCAGTTATCCTTTAAGGACTCTCTGTATCAAGTGCACTTTGTCAATCGCCTATAAAGCTCTTATGGATTAGTTTGACAAGCTCAACACTCAGTGAATACTTATCCATACGGGGCAATGGGATGGGTTCACCCCCAGGAAGCAGGACGGTCACCCGATTATCCGGACTATGGAAGCCGATACCCTCTTCAGTAATGTCATTGGCAATGATCATATCCAGGTTTTTCTCTTTGAGTTTAGCTTTAGCATGGTCTATCATGTTCTCGCTTTCGGCGGCAAAGCCAATGAAAACCTGTCCTTTCTTTTTATGCTGATTGAGACTCTTTAATAGATCGGGATTCTTCTTTAGATTCAGTGTGAGAGTATTGGATTTCTTTATCTTATGGCTTTGAACTTGATCCACACGATAATCCCCCACCGCCGCCGCCATAATGAGTATATCTACTTTACTGATCTCCTTTGTCAGGACATCAAGAAGCTCTTGGGCCGACTCAGCGTGAAGGCATCGTATATCTTGGGGGAGATGGGTTTGCACGTGTCCATAGACCAATGTCACCTCAGCTTCCTGATCAAGACAGGCTTTAGCCAATTGGACGCCCATTTTCCCGCTGGAAAAGTTCCCGATGAACCGGACTGGATCAATCCTCTCGCGAGTCCCCCCAGCGGTTATTAGAACATGCTTTCCGACGAGCAGCCCTTTCCTTATCCCGTTCTCCTTTCCGACGATTTCGTTTAGTATGTCTTCCACCCGTCTCAAACGTCCGGTTCCCTCGTATCCGCAGGCCAGCATCCCATGATCCGGGGCGATGATTTCGTAATCGTTTTCCTTTAAGAGTTCAAGATTCTTTTGAAGAATAGAGTTTTCGTACATGTGGGTGTTCATCGCAGGAGCCATGAGTTTGCGACAGGTGACCGCTGAAGCCACTGTGGTCAAGAGATCGTCAGCAATGCCGTGGGCGATTTTGCCTATGATATTATAGGTGGCTGGGGCTATGATAAAGATATCCCCCCTATCGGCCAGGGAAATATGAGTCATGGCTTCTTCAAAGGTGTCTGTGAGAACAGGATTTTGGGATATGGCCTCAAATGTGACAGGCTGGATCATCTTTACAGCATTTGCGGTCATGACAACATGAATCTCATGACCCAATTTCTTAAGAGTACTGATCATGTCCAGGGACTTGTAAATGGCAATACCCCCACTCACCCCCCAGATGATCACTTTACTCTTTGTCAAAGTCCCGTTCCCCCTTGTAGTCATAATGATTCACTGTCTCCATCTGACCCTTTGGATTGTAGTACTCTACGCGACGCAATACGTCACTAATGTAATATTCTATTTTATTGATGGACTCATTAAATGTTCCATGTGAATTGACCAATACCTTTTGCTCGGTCTCTTTTTTTTGGAAGTACCAGATGCTCTTTCGCTCGACCTTTCGCCTTCCCCCATAGGCCAAGAATGTCTTCTCCCATAGCTTGCGGCGCTTCTCAAGAGTCCTTTTCCTTTTTAGCAGGCCTCTTGCTTGAAACATTTTCTTGACGATAGTTTTTAACATACTCTCATGACCTTTTTGCATAACCTGGGTGAGTAAGAGTTTATGGACATTTCCCTTAAAGACCAACCTTCTACCCTTCCTCTGATAAACCCGACTATTCCGGGTATAATAGTTTTCTTTTATGAGTAACTGATTGTTCTTGTGGTATTTATCGTAGTAGTAAACGGAAAAGAAAAAACCCGAGGATTTCGGACTAAAGTAAAACCCAAGTTCAGGCTGCCCCAGAGGGTTATATAAATTGATCCATCGCCGCTTCCCTTCGTAGTACTCCTCTTCCGTGTAAGTTTTATTATAACGTCTTATTTTATAACCCGATATCCTTTGCTGGTAGTAAAATATCCTGATCCGGAGGCGATCTGTTCTTTTATTGGGGGTCTGATCGTAGTAGGAGACATTGCTTAAAAGGGAGTTTCTGTACTTTTCGATTTTCTTGACGTAGAAAAGACGGTATTTCTTTCCATTGTGCATGTTAAGCTGAGCCTTGATTCCGTATTCGATAAAATGGTTTGTCCCATCTCCACCAGCTTTTCTGAGCCGACCCCCATATTGGGCCACTCGAAAGTATCTATAAGTCAGATAACGGCTATTTCCGTTGGAATATACGCCTATCGAATGTTTTCTTACCACCCTGTTATAGCGATAAGTGAATGTCTCAATGTTCACCAGTTGACCATTTGCACTGTATCGTTCTACTTTTTGGATGACGCGATTTTTCCTGTAAATCCTAAAGTGGGCCTGATCTTTGAGTAGATGGTCTTTGGAGCAACCGTTATATGATTTTCTATAATTTATAAGGTTCAGTGAGTTGAAAGACTTGCAATATAAGACATCTCCATCCGTACTGGAGGATGTTTCCTGACTTTGGGAGTAATAAGGTATTGCTATAAAAACAATTAAACTGAAGATCAAGAGAAAGGGTTTCATGGGATCACCTTAAAGCTAGAATTATCTCTAGTCATTAACGGTAATCTTGACAGAGTTTTTTAGTATAAAGTTATTTCCTCACATCCAGCATCTTTTCGGTAATGTCCGACACGAGGTCATAGAGCCATTCCATGTCATATTTCTCGTAAAGCTTTTTAATACTGTCCTTCAGATCCTTTAATTCTTCTTTATACTTATTTTCTCTGAGAGCCGAGGGTAAGGAGTTATCCTCCATTTTGCTGGACTCTATGATTTCGTCCAGGTCATTGACAACGGCACAGTTATGGGTCACACGACGGGATAGGTCTGTTGAGATGGTTTTCAGGAAATCTGGATTAGCCGTGGCAAAGTCTTTCAGGTTGCTTTTTTTCACAACTGTCAGGATGGCCTCCTCAACAGCTTTAATGGTGGCATTTCTCACCTGACCTAACAGGAGGGCCATTTCACCAATCACACTCCCTGGATCCTCAATCTCAGCAATGGGAGTGTCATCGATTAGTACTTTTAATTTCCCGGCTTTTAATATATAAAGCTCATCACCCATATCTCCTTGATTACAGATTGTAGCACCCGGTGGAAAGACTTTACTAAACTCGTCCACCTCAGTACTGGCTATTTCAAACTTTGTTTTCTGATCAAAAGAAGAAAAAGCCGAGCCTTTTGCATAGGTTAATGAGGCTCTGGCATTATTGCAGATAGGTTCAAGCCATGGAAAGCGTTTCTTTTGATAGTGGGTAGCAACGGCATCCGCGGCCCACGCAAAGATCTTGCAATACTCTTGTGTGAGACGTTCTTTTTCACCCACCTCGTTTTTCTTCTTAGTCAGGATGGTATTGACATTGACTAAGATCTCGGCAATCGCTTTGGCCATGGCGAAGCCCACTTTGTAGGAGCTGATCATTTGAAAGACTGTCTTGGCAGGAATCCTGACATAATCCGTATCAGGATGGGCTTTGACACTAAAGTTACGAAAGTGATTAAATCCATCGCTTTCAGATAAAAGGATTTCAGGGGTCCCAAAAATAAAGTTATCGTCCTCTATTTCAAAAGAATCATGCGCATTAAGCTCAACGGTGATGGAGCCTTTCTTAAGCATATAAGCGATGTCCGTCTCGCCGTTCCTTAAATAGATGTATATATCCTGTCCGCCCATTGACTTCCCCGATATGGATAATATAAAATATAATGAATTTTACTGTTTTTTGAAAGAAAATCTCTAAAACACTTAGGGATAATTGCTTATAGGGGCAGATTTAAAACCTGTCCCTATAAGCGATTGAATAAGCCCGTCACTTATTGATTTATCGCCAGCAAAGCTCAGAGCACTGATTTAATCTGCTGGGCCAGGAAATAAAGAACCCCAAGTCCTCCAATCAATACAAGTACATTAAGTATTACGGATATTAGGTGGGTTTGACTGAACTTTTTTCTTAATAGAACTTTTTTTGTCTCTTCCACAGTAGCAGAAAGTTCTGTTTTGATCTCACGGGCTTTGGGGAGGATATAAAGTCCGGCTGTTAAGGTTAACAGGAGCATTACAAAGAGAATCACAATTTTGATCTGCTCCAGGCGGACCCGTTGAACCCCCATAAAAAAGCTGGTTCCGATGGCTAGCAATCCACAAATGATGCCTATCAGGTAATATTTGGGAAATATGATCCCTACAACTTTTCCGGACATTTCTTTATTGAGTGTGCCAAAAATGGCGGGGGCCGCCACAAAGGAAAAAAAAGTGATCTCTCCCACCCAAACCACAATAGCTAAGAGATGGGTATAGTGTATGAATATTTTCATTTGAATCCTTTGACTAATAAATAAAAAGTTAAGCAAAAAACGAGATTAAATCAAGACTTCAGGGCTTTTTTATTGGATTCAGCCAGGGGTCAAAACAATATTAAGGAGATCTCCTGTGTCATTCACGATTAACAGTGGAAATAAATAGCAATGGCCATAATCAAAGTCGAACTCACGTTGAATAGTACACTGTTGCCATCAGTCGATTTGAAAAGGAACTAAAGGGGATCACAGAGATTAAAACCTTTTACAGGATACAGTTAAAAGCTTAGTTCAGGATAACGGTGAAGTAATAATGGTACCAAACAGATTAGTTTGTTATCAGGGCTATTTCATTCTCCTCTAAGGAGGCGTTAAAAAATAGATTCCCGTTTTTGAGATTCCCAAAATATAATTG
>CAJXGR010000143.1 GCA_913053665.1 uncultured Spirochaetia bacterium | reverse complement strand
ACAGACATTCTGTCTGTTCGGGATAAACAATTATCTAGAGAATGAAATAGCCCTGAATTATTCACTATATCAATTGACTTTTGCCATAGGAATATTAACTTTCCTATCGGTTGGATACAAGCTATACATAACTCATGTCAGCCAAAATATTGCTATTTATGACCCAAGGGGAAGGAATGAAAGTTAGTCTCAAAGAAGTAGAAAATGTGGCTCTTCTCGCTCGTATCGCTCTCAGTGAGGCCGAAAAGAAGGAGTTTGCCAAAGATCTAAACAATATCCTGGACTATGTCGATAAGATGAACAAATTGGACACCTCAAAGGTGGAACCGACCGCTCACATACTGGATATTCATAATGTGGATCGTAAAGATGAGGTGAAAGAGAGTATGCCAGTTGAAGAAATCATGAACTTAGCCCCTAAAAGCGATAACAACTTCATTGTCGTTCCAAAAGTGTTATAGACAGTGATCGCCATATTAAACCTCATCCTATGCTGAACAAGAAAGTCTTTCTAAAGACTACTCTCATCATTACCTTTGCCACCCTGTTATCCAAAGTCTTAGGGTTGGTCAGACAGCAGTACTCCATCTTTCTCTTTGGCGGAGGCTGGGAATTCGATGCCTTCATCGCCGCTTTTCGCATACCCAACGCCTTAAGAGAGCTATTGGCCGAAGGGGCTTTGTCCGCCGCCTTCATACCCATTTTCTCTGCCATCCTTGTTCGAGAGGGAAAAAAGGAAGCCTTCCTTTTTGCTAACAAAGTCTTGAACATCACTATCCTTATCACCATTGCCGTAACCCTTACAGGTGCTCTGATTGCTGATGGGTTTATGTCCTCTTATCACAACCCATCACCTCTTGCAAGCTCCTTGGCGTCACAACTCTTTTACATCATGATGTTCTACCTTCCCTTTATCAGCTTGTCAGCCCTCATTATGGGGATGCTCAATTCCATGAATCAATTTACCATACCGGCTTTGGGGCCTTTTTTTTCCAACATCACTTTCCTGTTGGTATTGTACTTCTCTTACAGGCTCTTTAACGGTCTGGAAACAATGAATCAGATCCAGGCTCTTGCTTACGCTGTTGTCGCAGGAGGTTGTACCTATTTGCTTATCCAGATTCCCGCTCTCATAAAGTCTGGCTTTCGCTTTCACTTTTCCATCGACTTTAAGGATAAGCATATTAGAGAATTCTTCACTCTCTTTGTCCCTTTCGCAGTGGCTATGGGTATACCCAAACTGAATAACATCCTGTCCAATCTCTACTCTTACAACATAGAAGGCGGGAATACTGCTCTCTCACAGGGTTTTTTCATCATCCAGTTGCCCCTTTCCATATTCGTAGCGGGTATCTCAATGGTGAGCCTGCCCAATATGTCTAAATACTTTGAAAACAAAGATATGGACGGTTTAAAGGATCTTGTACTCATGGGCTTGAGGCTGGTTTTCTTTTTCACAGTGCCTTCCGTGGTGGGTCTTATGGTTTTAGACTTTGAGATCCCTCGTTTCATCTATAAAGACGTTCTGCTTATCTTTTCTGGAGGGGCAACAGGGAAGATTACAAACACTGTTGTTGAGAATATCTCAAAAGCCCAATTTTACTTTGCCCCGGCAATCCTTTCTATGGGCCTTTCCATCGTGTTTATAAGGGCCTTTCAGAGTATGAAAGACATGAAGACCATGATCTATACTGGTATAGCTTCTGTAGCCCTTCATTTAGGCCTCATGAGCCTTCTCGTTGGCCGATGGGGTTGGTCTTTTGAAGGAATTGCATTGTCTATCACTGTGTCCTCCTACTTTAACCTGATCTTGCTGATTGCCATTCTTATCCGGCAAATTGGCCGATTCTCCTGGACTCCCACTTTGGTGAGTATGGTTAAAATTGTTGCAGCATCAATAGTTATGGGTGGTGTGATCCTGATCCTGAATCAGTGGGCCACTCCCCTCGGAATCATCTCTACCCCTTATCTGGACAATATTTTATCCACAACTCTTTTAATTGCTTTTGGAGTGATGACTTATTTAGTGACTTTATATTTCCTTAAAGAAAAGGAGTTTAGGGAAATCGTAAAACGCATCGGCAGAAAACTACTCTCACACAGGAAATAATCCTTGAGATTCTTTATTTTCTTTCATTTTTTATGGGGAGAGACTCGATTTTTTGATATTTCTTATTATACTTACCGTTGTGGGTTTTGAAAATGGGCTTAAATGTGAGGAAACATGAGAAATCTGTTTGCTGAAGTAGATACCATTATATTTGACAATGACGGCACCTTGTTTCAGGCTGATCTAGTCAGCTTTCCAGCTATCGTGAGTGCCTGCAAAGACCTGATGAAGATACACGACATTAAGATCCCTATCCCATCAAAGGATGAGATTAATTCTCATATCGGTCTGCCTTCCAGTGAGTTTTTCAAGCAATTGCTTCCTTCATCCTATGGCCAATACCTCGATGAGTTTGAGCAACTCGCGACTCAACATGAAATTAATAATATAAAGAAAGGTTTAGGCGGCCTGTATTCCGGTGTGACAGAAACACTAACAGAACTTAAAAAGCTTAATTACTCACTGGGAGTGATTACCAATGCTGGTGTGGACTACTTTAATGCTGTGGTAGAGGCTTTTCACTACAATCAATTGTTCGATGCCTATCTATGCCTGGGGGATCGCAAGCATTTAAGTAAAAGTGACTTACTCAAAGAGCTTTTGGATCACTTTAAATCAAAGAAAGCCGCAGTGGTAGGCGATACTAAAGGCGATCTTCAGGCCGCCAAAAAGCATAAATGCTTAACAATTGCCGCTTTATATGGTTACGGGAAAAGTGATGAGATCGAGTCGGCTCATGAAAAGATCAGTGACTTCACACAAATACTTACCCTGTTTGGAAATGGATAGACTTTCCCAGGAGATTAAGCCAGCCTGATCGGGTTAAACCACTAAAGGATAATAAACTGGAACAGTATCGACCTGAAGCTATCTATATTGATCAAGTCATAGAAAATCACTGGCTGGTTCAGAAGATAACTGATTACTATACAGGAATCCCTGCAACAACCGTCTCTTCCTCTAAAGTCATTGAAGAACAGTATATCCACAGCGGTGATCCTATCACTGAAGGCAAAAAACACCTTTTCCTCACAAGAAATCAGGGGAGTTTTGTTAAAAAATGCCCTGGTACAAATGGTTTTATCTGCTGCAATTACTATGTTATTGATCTAATCGAGAACTGTCCATTGGAATGTAGTTACTGCTTTCTTCAGAACTACCTTTCTGAGAGAATGATCAAGATCTACGTCAATGTGGAGGATATGTTCACGGAATTAGACCATCTGATCGCTGACTCCAATAAGTTCTATCGCATTGGAACCGGCGAACTCTCGGACTCACTGGCTCTTGACGAAGCCACATCCTTCTCGTCCTTATTAGTCCAATATTTTGCCGATAAATCCAACGTCTTATTAGAGTTGAAAACAAAAAGCAATGCTATCAATAATTTGACTCACCTGGATCCCCAGGGTCGAACAATTATATCCTGGTCCTTGAATCCTGATAACATCATCCATCGGGAGGAGTTGAAGACCGCGAAACTCCAGGACCGTATAGAATCAGCGTATCAATGCCAAGAGAAAGGTTATCAATTAGCCTTTCACTTTGACCCGATCTTCTACTATGATGGCTGGGAAAAGGATTACCAAGACCTCATTGATCAACTCTTTGATAAGATAGACTCCAGACGGATTGCCTGGATTAGTCTAGGTGGGTTCCGTTATAATCAACCTTTTCAGAAGGTTCTCCCTGAGAGATTCCCTGAGAGCCCTATTTTATACCAGGAGTTCCTGGAATCGCCTGATGGGAAGATGCGATATTTTATAAAAATACGTGAACAACTTTATCAGACAATCTTAGCCATGTTAAAGGAAAAAGACGCAAATCTATTTACTTATTTATGTATGGAAGGGAAACATGTGTGGAACAAAGTATACGGTTTCACTCCCAAAAACGATCATAACCTGGATCGCCTGTTTCGCCAACGTCAGACAGTCATGCAGTGATTTGCTGATCCCTGTGTGACCCGATTGATAGCACAATGGGTTGAGACCGTCAAATTCTATAAGATTCGTTTGACAAAGTAAGTATAATTTGCGAAATTTAACTCCCTATAATGAGAACCTGTTGAGTCCGTAAAATAATACCGAAAAGGTAAGTCTATCGACCAGTCTAATGGTTTGATCAATATGTTATAATAAATATGGAGAGTTTTAAATGCTAAGTAAACAGCAATTTGCACAAAACAAGTTCATGAGATACACAGCCTACGCCATCGTTTTTGGTTTTGCCTTAATGATGTTTCTCCCTGGCTCATTCAGCCTTCTTGACGTTTTTAGCGGGAGAAGCCTTGGCTCAGGAGGCATCACAGTAGATGGTGTGGACATCATTAATAAACAAATACCCCTTTATGGACTACAGTTAGAGTCTATATTCTATGGAATTCGGACAGGTGATTTGATCACACCCTCTAAAATGATGTACCAGATTAACATTAATCGACCGTCTATAATAGGTGTCATTGGCAATACTATAAAAACAAAAAAACAACAACAGCTTGTACTAGCTAGCCTAAAAGGCTGGGAGCAATGGCAGAATACATCAAGTGATCCTAGAGAAATGTTTAGTAACCCATTGACTATGGTACGTTCTCGTCTATTGGATGTCATCTTGTGGCAGATGGATGTCCAACTCGCTAAAGAGCTGAATTACAACCTTTCAAAGAAAAAGTTTAATAAGCTGACTGAAAAAGCATTTCAGGCATTTCTGAATACTCAGTACAAGGCGGCAAAACAAAATGCCGCCTCCAAGAAGAGGAAAATGCTGGGTAAAGAAGATTTTATCTATACCGAGGATAATAAATGGCGTGAAAGTTACTATAAATGGGCTCACAGCGAACTGAAAGAACGTTATCTCCACAGTATGGTGGCGGATACCTTTATGAGTGGTGTTTTACCTGTAGCGGCTGATATAGAACAAGAATATCTATTAGATAATCATAAAGTCCAGGTGGATTATGCCCTCTACACTTACGATCAACACTTTATCAAAGAGCCTGTATTTCAAGAGAAAGTGAAAGAAAAAATTGAGGACTTAAAGAAATATTATCGTCAAAAGGAAGAAAAAGTAGACATTCAAAGAGTTGAATTCTCCAGTGAGGAAAAGGCAAAAGAAGCCCAAAAAGATCCTGAGCTTTTTATGGATCTACCCAAAAGTCAGATAAAGAAAAAGGCTAAATATCAGGCTGAGAGAAGAACCTATTATGCTGATAATGATATGTTTAAAAAACTTGTAACCTATAAAAAAGGGGAAGTCACCCTGCCATTAAAGGATAGTACAAATGATAAAATCTTTTATATCTACAAAATAATAGACCGAAGTAAACCTTTTGATCAACTGAAGAAGAACTCAAAAGAATACAAGACTCTCCTGGAGGACTACGGGAAAGATCATTACTCTGATTTCAAAGAGGATTATGAGAAACAAGCCCAAAAAGTCTTGAAAGCCTTTATAGCTAAAGCATCAGCTGTGAAGGACTTTAGAAAGATCAAAAGAGGGGAAAAGCCTCTCATGCGACATCTAAAAGTGGGACGTACTGATTTCTTTACTCAGACAGCCCCTGTCATTAATGAAGTCGCTAAAACCGATAAAAAGAAAAAAGTACCTGAATCGATCAAAGAGTTCCAGTCTAACAGCCAGTTTATAAAAACATCTTTTACATTAAAACCTGGTGAACTTAGTCCTGAAGTCCTTTCTGAGGAAATCGCCAAGGATGATAGTCCCATTATCCCATTGGATGAGACTAAGAAGTCAGGCAACAGGAAGAAGGTTTTTTTCGTCGTGAAAATGATTAATGAAAAAGTGCCTCAAATTGATGTATTAAAAGCAAAAGATAAAAAGAGACAGATAGAAGGGATTGTCAGAAGCATTAAACGAACTGACTTTACCCTCCTAAACAGTTTATGGCTACCCTATCTCAAGAAAACACGGGGCTATAAAGTTCAATTTAATTATTAGGTTTACCTTAGAGAATGAAAGTAATCATCCTGAAATCACTTTGCATGATCAGTGTAATCCTTTGGCCCACACTTAGTTATCCATTGGATGTCAATTGGCATTTTGGTGCTAAAATCGGGGCGGGATTTACTCACGCCCTTGTGGACAATCATTCCAGCTCATCCTCCAAATTGACGGACAAAAGTTCATTGGCTGGTGGGGTGTTTGTCAACTTTTCCCATGTTGACTTTGCCCGCATCCAACTGGAAGCCATCTACATGCAAAAGGGATTTAAACGCAATGGCTTTAGTGCCAATCTGACCGCCCTTTCCTTCCCGATTCTCGCTCGATTTCAAATCCCACAGGGAGTTTTTCTAAATCTGGGTATTGCCATCACTGTTCTCACGGGAGGTACAGTCAACGATAGCTCCAAATCCAGTACCGATATAGACGATCACTTTGAGCGACTGGAATATGATCTGGAAGCCGGGATCGGATGGGAGTTTGAGGTCTTTAAAGGGGGGAATATCTTTATGGAACTGAGATTATCCTATGGGTTAAATAATATTAGCACCATCTACCCTCAAGAAGTCAATCTTCTCACGACCCATCTTTATGTTGGCTTTCAGTATTAACCACTTAATTGTCATTTATACTGACACGTAGAGAGTTGCTAAATAGCCGTTTTTTCTAAAATAACGTTCCCATGCTTTGCGAGAAGCCCCTTAAAACCCGCTTGAAACCTCTCTATATCACTCATCTCAACGTTCAAGTTTGTCTTAAGCATTTGATAAAAAGCCTTCCAAAAATCATCTTTTATAATAATCTCCTGGACTTGTTCATTGGCCTTGGGCTCTTTACCTTGAAAGTTTAGTAAAACATTGTTGGCAGGCGTTTTATCTCTTTCAACCGGCTGTTTAATGGGTTCATGAGCCACCTCACCGGTTTCCTGACCCATTCTTTTTTTAAGCTTCATTTCATAAAGATTGCTGAGGGCTGTTTTAATCTGCCTCACCGTGTGTTCCTCTTCTAATATGAGTTTCAGGAAGTCGTAACATTCTTCTTTTGTCCAGTGGGAGATGAGGGGTTTCAAGATGAGAACTTTGCTCAGGGCCAAACGATCCAGCTTTTGATAAAAGGAAGGATCCGGTGAAAAGCTAACCACACAGGATTTCAAGGCATGATTCAAGCGTCGATAGCGGACTCGTCTTTCCACATAGTCCTCACTTTTCCCTAAAAGCCGACCCACTCCAGCGTAAGTCTCCTTAGTGGTCTCAATCAACTTGTAGATCGCCTCACACTCTTCAATGGGTTTTAGACTTTCCCTTTGGATGTTCTCGCTAAGAGCCAGGACATCTGTATCCACGGAGGACTGAAGGATGTTTGCAGGAATATGGTCGTAAACCTCTGAGTACCGATCCTTCAGGGCCTGATAGGCTTTTAGTCTCCTCTCACCAGCGATTACGATAAATCCATCTCCAGCAGTCTTCACTAGAATGGGTTGTAGGAGTCCTATTTCTTCTATACTCCCGGCTAATTCTTCAATGCTATCCTCTAAAAACTCCTTACGCAGACAGGAAGGGTTTGACCGGATCTGATCCAGGGGAATCTCTCTAATAGACAGTCCGGATGGCTTTTGGCTAACCATAGTTTTTCTTTCTTCTGTTAAAATCATGATACACTCCAAATTATAAAATTACTAAACCCTCTCGACACCGATAGGTCCCTTTCAACACCTCCTATTTTTTACTTATCACCATAAACTGAGACTTTTTTTTAAAAAACATTTTGTGATTTCCTTTTATCTTAATATCTTAAGAGAAATAGACTTTGATTCGACAAGATTTGAACCAATAAAAACATCTAATAGAGGAAACTATGACTCTAAATAAAATAAAGAATC
>CAJXGR010000142.1 GCA_913053665.1 uncultured Spirochaetia bacterium | reverse complement strand
GCATATCCCAATATATAACTCATCACGTGGGGGATCATGATAGGTGTCTGTAGGGCAGGCATTAAGTCTTTACGTAATTCCACATCCCTTTTGGTAAGGGCGTATAGAAAGACTCCCATCAGGATGGCTGAGACTAAAAGCCCAAATATCCTGACTTTAAAGAAAAACTCTACGGCGAGGAACACCAAGGAGAGTGTCAGGCTTAAGTAGATCAATGTCTCATAAAAGGTTCGTACGGGGAGACGTTCCGAATCCACCCATTGGAAGATAAATAATGAGATGTTCAATAAAACAGCGAGGAGGAATAATCCCGTAGCCGTCCACTTGAAAGCCGATCGGTGATCACTAAAGGTCACGGATGGTGATGGAGCAATGGACTTTTGCCCCAATCCCCAGCGGATGTAATAGGCATAGCTGGCTAGATAAGCAGTAAAAGCGAATATATAGGCGATAAACGTCATCTGAAACAAGATTGATGAGTTTAGAAAACTTTCTATCATGATTTAGACTCCTTTACAGGTTTTTTCTTGGCCTTAGGCTTCCAGTAGAGCATGAGTAGGACACCTAAAGCTAGGGTGACAAAGGCAGTATAAAGAATACTGAGGGCAGGCTCTCGATTCACTCCAATCCCTGAGTAGTCAGGGTCTTCTACTCTCGCGTTGGTCTGGTAGAACCAATAGCCCCCATAGTACATCGGCTGATTCAATTGAACCATACCCTGAGCCTTGACAACAGATTCACCAGTTGTCTTATCTTCCTCCAGCACAGATAAATAACTCTTCCAGTGCTTGGTTTGTTTGTCTGGTCTTGATTCAAGAGTCAGTGTATAATCTGAATTGGGTATCAGAAAGTGATTATTCACGCCCCTTTCTTTTGAATCCGTCAAGGTAATGGTCTGACGGTAGTTTAAAGATTTAAGGATAGAAGCAATGTCTTCTTTATTGCTGTCAGACAAGGAAGTCTTCAGGCGATAAGTATTCTTGTCTTTAACATAAGAGCTTAACATCAAGTCTTTTTGCTTTTGGAGACTTAATTTAGGGATAATCTGTTTATCCATTGATTTCTGGTTGATACGATCCGGGGCAAAGCCGCTTATTTCTAACCAGACAATTGGGTTATTAGGTATTTGCTTAAAGTTTATAGAGTTAAATAGGTTGCCCAACATTTGCCTTTTCTTTTTATCATAGTAGTATTGGGATTTGAGAACATATTTTATTGAGTCTTTGTATTGAGCTTCAGAGTCAGGATCTTTGATTTTCTTTACATAGGTCACAGGTCGGTAGGACCCTTTTAGAGTGGTTTTAGCCTTCTCATTCTTGATTTTCTTGATAACCCTTTGATAATCCCTAAGCTCCAAGGTCTCAGGGACATTCTCACGATTCTTAAGAATCGACTGAACAATAGAAGGAGAAGAGTTTGAGATGAGTTGGGTGAAGAAGAGGTAAGCCGATTTCCTGGTATTCAATTTATAGGGATGATGCAATTCAAGATCTATTTTCTGAACGGCCTTTCCATCCCTGACAATATAGAGTGTCCGTTCCTTACCTGTTATCAGATATTTTTCCTTAATCTTTTTTGCCCCCCCCTTATAGTCATATTTAAAGCTTAAACCTGTAAGTTTTTGAATAGTCTTTATTTTCTTAAGTAAAATGGGGACTTCAAGAGCTTTATCTTTTGGGAAAAGGTAAAACTTTATGGAATTATGGCCATTTTGATTATTGCTTAAAAGAAGTTCAACGGCTGGATTCAAGTCCTGATTGGAGGCATTGCTTGCTTTTTGGGCGGAGCGATCCATTCTAAAATCGTTGTAATACTTCACAAACTTCAATTGGTAGGATGACCCAGAGATTGGATAACTAACACCTTCTCGAATCTCTATTCCTTTTAATATTTGACCTTTCTTCCATATGCTGAGCCAGTGGGGAGCTTTGTTCTTCCCCCCAATCCTTAGCTCTTTTTGTAGTTCAAGGGGAGAAGGTTCCCAGATCATCTTTACTTGGATGTGTGGACCAGGGGTTATGGTCTCATTGTTTTGCAACCAATGAGACTCAGGCTTTTTGTTATCCTCCTTTAAGACAAAACGCGCCACGGGTTTATAGGTTTTTACACTGGCATAAAGGGCTTTTTGATCAACCGTTTCGAGGATCCTCGCCAACATTTGTTGATAAGCTGGCTGGTTCAGCTCTTGTCTTAGAATATAACTATCTTTCCCCGGTTGATAAATGGTTTTTATGACTTCCTTTTTCTTTATATCGGTTATCTGGCTTAATACCTTCTTTTCAAAAGATTCCTTGTTAACCCTTTTGGGAACAAGGATAAAGTCAGAATCCGGTATGTAGTCCTGAATAGAGTAGGTGACATCCGTTGTAAAGATATCCACCTTTTTTCTTTTGTCTGGATCGATGGGAATGGGGTGGCTGGCGATATCCTTGCCTTTATAACGAAAGTATCTGAAGAACCAGGCAAGATCTTCTTTGATCCGATCATTCAGCTTTGATTTGTTTAGAAGATAGTGTTTACCCAAATAGATATGTCCAGTGGATCTTTTGCCTGGATTCACTCTACGTTCTATTTCCAGATCATAGGATTGTGTCGCCAGAAAGTTAAAACCCACTGTGGATAGTAATGAGAGGACAGGACGTGTCACGACGTTTTCTTCCAACTGATAGGTCTCGCTGAGAGTCTCCCTGACTGACAGGACCTGCTGCTTGATCCCTTGATCGTCAGAATTCAGGCTGTCTGAGAAGTAACGGGCCATTTGATTCACCATTCTTTTCATTCTCTGAAAGGTGCTTGCCGATATTCTTTTGGGTAGCTTTTTAGGGAACTTGCGAACGTAGATCTTGTAATCAGCGTCCCAATTTTTGGTTACAAAGCGATCCAGCCTAAGATAAAAGCCCAGTTTTTGGGCCGGAAGGTTTTGTTGGTCAGGCAGCATCTTTTTTCTGAGTTCCTTTTGCCTTGACTGGCTCACAAACTTCTTTAAGCTATGGGGGTAGTGAACGATAATGTTATTCTTTCCTCTTCCTACCCATAGCTCGATATATCCTGCAATGGAAAAGGGATAATTATACCAAGCCGCTCCAATGATCACTATGAGAGAGATATGAAGAAGGTGAAAACCCAGGTTCTTCAATCCAAACTTCCTTCTCTTGATCACCTTGACAAGACTGGCGATCAGAACAACATATAATGAGCAGTACCATATACTAAGAAAGATATTATCCATTTCCAGAAAACGAATGGCCCTTTCCAGGTAGATCCCATAAGCTTCAGTAAAGTATTCCGGATTATTTTGAAACACAAAGGGCGTCGTCCCGGACTGTGGGATGAGATTTGTAGCAGTAAAGGTGGCCAGAGCAATAAATAAAACAATCATGACGGCCAGTTGAAACGTTCCAATCAGCTTTTTGAAGTAGGAGTACAATGGGATTACAGTGATTAAACCAACAATAAGGATTCCCACAGGGTAACGCCAACTGTCGATGGCCAGTCCATTATCTTCCAGCCAACGGACAAGAGAAGTTATAACCTCTGTTCCCTCTACCCATATAAGAAGCTGATGAACAACGATGGAAGCCAACATAACAATCAGCAAAAGGATGGTGGCATCAAGGAATAGCAGCTTTTTATTGCCTTTTCCTTTTGCTGCCGTGGCTTCTGAGCTTATTGATTTCCCTGTTGAGTGGAAGCCAAAAGTCCCGCGTATCCCCTGGAATAACAAAAACATAACAGGCAATATGATGGGGAGTCCCGTGCCAACGTTCAGCACACTCCCTCCAATGAGCAGGACTTTATCGCTTAGAAACATGAGAAACATGAGAATAGCCGCCACACGGCTTTTTTTGTAGATACCCAAGGTTAGAAGAAGGCTTAGCGGTAGTATTAGATAGTACCATGGGCTAAAGTTCTTGAGAATACCGTTGGGAAGGATTTTTATTTCTTGATGATTGGCGTCCAAAACGGTGCCTAGTCGAACATCGTAACCGACACTTTTGTATTTTTGGATGGCTGTTTCAATTCCTGATTGCATTAAGTGGCTGGAGACTAATAAAATCCCCGTGATGAGGGTGATAAAAATACCGGCGATGAAAGCGTGACGTATGGCTCGATCGGCTTTTTCACCGTCCTGATTCATTTGGAAAAACTGTTTTAGTCGACTCCCAAATGATTTCTGTCTTTTGGATGGATCTATTTTCATTTATTTATTTCCTGATTGATTAGCATGGGTTATGTGAGTCATGAAATATAGCATCCCATATGAAAATAGTCAATACTTTTGCTATCAAATTAAGTATTCCAAGTATCCATCTTGTTCTAATAAGTTCCTAAATAACAGGCATTAAAACTTTTGACATCTTGTGATCAGACCCAGTCTTTGATGTCATCATAATTTATGTTACCTCCCTGGAGAAGGATTCTGTGAGTAAATACTTGATCTATTAGAAGTTTAATATTAACTTTCTTAAGCTACTGAATAGGATAGGGTTATTGATCATGAAGGAAATTATCAGACTCATACTGGAGAAGGTGAAATCCGAGGCTCTTACAGTGGATGAGGGGGTCATTTTATTGGAAGCCTTTATTGAGCAAATACAAGGGAAGAGGGATAAAACCAGGGGTGAGACAAAGTGGGATCATTTTGAGGATTCCTTTGAGTCCAAAGCCAGGAAGTTTATGTGGGATTTAATGGATGAGCAAAACCTTGATGACTGGACTGAATTGGGTGATCAGTTCCACCAAAATATAAAAAAGACCCTGAACGATTGGCTAAATAAGGAAAGCACCTAACTATGGAAAAACTATTCGTGACAAAGTGCTACAATGGTCATAAGACGCTGTTAGATGAAGATCTAGATGGAGAGACCATTGAATGTCCCATCTGTGGCGAAGAGTTTATAGCGACCAGCAATTTTGAAGAGCTTGGCAAAGTGGATGAGAAAAGCGTACCCTATCACACCAGGGGCTATATCCACATGGGTGTCGGCCTACTCGTTGGTTTATTAATCACCTATCTAATTCTAATTGCAACAAGTGGATATAACCACGTTCTATGGCGGAGTCTAAGCTATGTGAGCCTCGGCATTGGCGGAGGTTACTTTTTCAGAGGGGTTTACGAGCTTTTAAGGGACCGTGATCCTTTTGTGAAGATAAGCCAATGGTTTTTTGCCGGATATTATATTCTGTGGAAGAAGATCAAGTTCTTCAGAAGGTGATTCTTGCATTCGCCTCATGATATTTATAAAAGAGGAATGCAAAATATTCATTCTCCTGTGTATAAATTGACACAGACAAAACTCCTATTCTTTAAGTCTCTTAGCCTAATTCCTTCTGACCCCTGGAGATATGTTTTTTCACTGTCTGGCACACTATTTGCATATATTAATATGATTCTTTAAAGTAATTTTTCTTGGAGGAAAAATAATGCTCAAGAAACTCTCACTCATGGCGATACTAGGACTAATACTCCTCGTATCCTCAAATGCTGACTTATCCGCTGCTAACAATAGTGGCAAAGTGATCTTTTTGAAAGGGTCAGCAAAACTCATCCGATCCGGCTCAACTATAACGATCAGCAAAGGTACCACCGTCCTTCAGGGAGATACTGTTGTAACCAGCAGTGGATCAACGGTTATCATCAGACTTGTGACTGGCTCAAAAGTAAAAATAAAGGCCAATTCAAAGCTTTCCTTTTCCAAGCTCTCTAAAAACAAAGCAACAAACCTTTATCTTCATAAAGGTGGGGTCTTTGCAAAAGTCACTAAGCTTCGCGGCAAGCAGAAGTTTAATGTTCGTAGTGTTTCAACTTTAGCGGGTGTCAGAGGGACCCATTTTTATATGCACACCCTAAAAGACAATGATATCTGGCTTTGTGTCAACGAAGGAAATGTTGAAGTCAGTGAAAGCGGCTCCAAGTCAAAGGTCATTGTGAAACCCGGCAAAGGTATTAGCGTCAAACAAAATGAAAACATTGAAAAGCCCAGAGCTTATAAATGGACGAAAAAACTCAACTGGAAGATGTCAGCCGATGAAGGTGACGTCGAAGACACTGTTGATCTGGACGGTGCCTATGACATTTTGGATAGGGATTACGACTGATCTATCCGATTAAATTTCCCCCTTTTCCCCATTGTTTTAGGGAAAAGGGTTTTTTAAAATTAATAATTATAGTGTCTTGACAAGATAGCCGATCTAATTTAATAACTCAATATAATAGGCTAATAAATCCCATGAAAAGATATATATTTGCAACGTTTCTTCTAATAATCATTCCCAACATTTTGTTTGCTGATCATATTCCTTTTAATCACCCAGGTTTGATAGGTCAGGATTTTACAGTTGCCTTTCAGCAGGACCTTCGCATCTTTTATAAAGTCCATCCCGATATAAAGCTACTCTTTGAAACTCAGTTAAAAGAAAATATCCATCAGGATTCGGCATTCAACAAGTTTCCTGAATTACTCACCTTCCGTGTTGGGGGGCTCTTTCGATTGCATACTAACTTTAAAGTGGGTGCCTACTATCAATTATATAATCGGCGTAACTTTAACACCGGCAATCTTAATTCTGAACACATACCAATGATTGATTTGATCCCTCTATTCAAACTCGGTAAGTTTATAGCTTTTGAGCTTAGATTAAGAAATGAGTTCAACTTCTATTCTGGCGCAGAACAGAGCAGGCTTAAAACCCTATGGTACAGCGTAAAAGTAAGACCAAAGTTTACATACTATGTATTTGATGAGATTGAGTTTAAAATGGCCACATTTCTGGCCTATGAAATCTATATCCCTATCAATTATGACTCCACTCACATGGAGCATTGGATATACTATGGCCTCACTTTCCCTCTCACAAAAGAGATGTCCCTCTCTCCTTATGCAGCTATGGTCTTTCACCGGGCTGTAGGCACTTTAGCTGCCTCTAAAACCCTTTTATTTGGTCTTGGCTTGACTTTCGACTTCTAATTGCTTACTTTTTTATCGTCTAAAATCTGTAAAATAAAAGCTGAATGACATATAAATATTGAGGGAAAACTATGTACAAGAATACAATTCGCTGGATCATACTCATTTTCACCTTCATGAATGCCCACATTGTTTTTGCTGATCATGTTCCATGGAACCACCCGGATCGTAAACAGAGTTTCGCACTCCAACAAGACCTACGTCTCTTTATTAAAGTGGATCCTGCTGTCAAGCTTCTCTTTGAGTTTCAAATGAAGGAAAGTCTTTCTACAAGCGGGACAGCCAATCACACAAGTGGCAATCAGAAACTGCCGGAAATCTTGGCCTTTCGGGTGGGAGGTATTTTTCGCCTACATCAGAACTTTAAACTAGGAGCTTTCTACCAGTTCCATGAACTGAGAAATAATCATACTGGTAACCTGAATCTTGAGAACATATTCATGCTGGACTTCATCCCAAGGGTTAAGCTAGGCAGTTCCGTTGTGGCTGAGTTGAGAGTGCGAAATGAGTTTAATCACTTCTCAGGATCTGACCAACCCAGGCTGGATGGCAATCTCTGGTATGCCGTGAAACTCAGGCCCAAGCTGACCTACTATATCAAAGATAGTGATGGTCTGGATGTCGTTGCAGCCCCTTTTATCGCTTACGAGATTTATCTTCCCATCACTTATGACATTCATAATCTGGAGCATTGGATTTATGCAGGTCTTATAATCCCAAACTTCTTTCTAAAGGAGCTTTCAGTCATTCCAAATTATGCCATCCGTTTTACAGGTAATGGGGGGGGAAATCACACAGCCGGTATGACCCATATATTTGGGATCGGTCTCAATTTTAACTTTTAGCGAATTAAAGTATAGGGGAAATCTCTGAAGTGTTCGTATAAAAGCATGGCTCTTTATATGTTTCAGGTTGTTAAATCAAAATGAATTAAGTATCTTACTGTAAACAATTAATAGGGATGCTACAATGATTAATATACAAAAATTAATGGATAATG
>CAJXGR010000141.1 GCA_913053665.1 uncultured Spirochaetia bacterium | reverse complement strand
GGGGCGGGTTTAAAACCCGCCCCTACAGGTGGATGGAACACCAAAAAGTGGATAGGACGCCCAAAAAGTCTATAAGGATGCTCTAAATCGGCTTTTAGTCGTCCTTCTGGAGATTTCATCTTCATCCGTCCAGAGGATCTCACCTGTTTCGATGCTCACGGCTTGCAGGGTGATATTGTAAAACACATAGTCACTACGGCTTGTTCGCTCTTTGATACTGGATATACGGCCCCTCAGTATGAGCTTTGCTCCCACCAGTCCACCAATCTTCGCGGTCTTTTTCTGATTAAAGAGAGCGCTCTGCTGAAGAGATAATTGGTCCAAGATGTCATTCAAAGCTTCGTCATCAATGAAGCGGAAGGGTATCTTCTTTGACTTAAATAGTTTAGTCCTGATCTTTTCCATAATCACACGGGTATTGATATGCTCATCCGTGTCATTGGCCATATCTTTAGCCAGAATCCATCGCGGTTTACCAAATATATATTTTTGGCTTTTTACAAAACGACTCTTCTTGATGGAAGCGGACATGTTTTGGGTCACTCTGATCAGGTCTTTAGGGGACCAAGTTGTTCCATCTATTGGGCCAGCAACTCTACCAGCACAAGTCATGGTTCCAAAGACTGTTAGAACAGTAATCGACAGGATAGCCATTATCCGGCTGGTCATAATCATCCTCCTGTTGTCATTGATATAAAGAATAATCCGTTTTTTGGAAATATCCAGTTAAAAGGTCTATTTGATACGTATTTCAATGAATGGGTTTATCACGGGAAATCTATCTCACCGGCCTGTAGGGGCGACCCGCCGGGTCGCCCCTACAGGCCAATATCACGAACTGATTTCTCTCTATCTTCTTGTGTCAATAAGCTAAAAGGGGGATACGAAATAGGCAATGGTCACGGTATCTTTTTTGATGACCACTTGTTTTTCCTGAACCCCACCCCCATGTCGGATCTTGATAAGATGATTCCCTGGTTTGAGATTGGGTATCCGGATGTACTGAATGTTTTTGGGTAGAGTGCTCCACTGTCTGAGATCAGCCTTCTCCATATAAGCTCCTGCTGCACCTATTCCCCAGCCAACTATTTTAAGAATAGCCCCTCCTGCACCCTTTGTTTTATTTCCAGCGGCCTGAAGAGCGGCACTAGCGGCTATTTTAATTGCAATCCGCTTCAGCATATTTCCTATTCTCCTGGATTGGGTTTTTTTATGCCGGGTGATAACGGTCGTCTCTAAATCATAAAGAAGGCGGGTTTTACCCATCTTTTTCCTGTCCACATAAACACGGCACCTGTGAATTCGGCTGGGACTGGGTCTCATTCCAGCATAGGCGAAAGCAATCGTGTGAATCTGCCTTCCAATACGCATTGTTGTGGGCCCATATTTTATTTCGTATTTATATGGAGCAACACCTGCATCCACCAGGACAACTAAATCGGTGGACTTCTTACCCACTTTATCGACTGCCTTTTTCATATACCTTAAGTACTTGGAATACTTAGCCATCTTTCGGTACTCGATCTTGGCATCATCGCTCTTTCCTTCCATTTCATAGATTAAAGCTGAAACATACCTTGAGAAGGGGTTCTCCAGATAACGTCGTTTTCTGGATTTCTCAATATAGTGGTTGATCTTGTTGATGGTACGGTTTCTTTCAACACGGGCACCGGGGAAATCCCCTTTGGATAAATAAGCCAGAGCGAGATAAGGGCTGATTAACAGCATCTCATGGGGATCCACTTCATACAACTTCCCTCTTTCGTTGGAGAAGAGGGAAGTTGCTTCTTCACTAAAAGAGAATTGGCCTTCTATCTTAAGGAACTTCTTTTCGGCGACTTGAAGATCGTTAATGGCCTGATCGTAGTTCCCATTGGCTAATGCCACTTTGCCCCGTTCCAGGAGGGTTAAGTAATAGTCCTGTTTTTGACGCCTCGCACTGAACTTCACTAAACCATCAGCCCGTGCGTAAGCCAATGAAAACTGGCCATTGCGATAACTTTGCAGCATGCCGCGGGTATACTGGCCGTATGGCTTAGCCCTGAGTCCTGCACAGGTCAAGACGGTAAAACTAAATAGGATAGACATTAAGATTAATACGATAGGTCGTTTCAAACTAGACTCCCCCTGAATATTAAAAGCATGCAAATTATAACGAGCCACGCAAGAAAAGTCAAGGATTATTTATCCCGAGTATAGAATACCATTAAGACGAATATATTTTCTGAAGGCTAGTATGGAACGACCTTATAAAGTATATTCACTGTATCTTTTTTAACACGTACTGTTTGAACCTGTGCCCCCCCCGGATAAGTGATCTTAATGGTATGATCACCCGCTGAAAGATCAGGAATCCGTATATACTGAATGTTCTTGGGGAGGGTGGCCCATTGTCTGAGGTCTGCTTTGATCGTAAGTTTATTGATGAGTCGAATACCCTTTCCGATAGCCCTAATAATAGCGTTTCGTGGGCCATCCATGACTCCTCCAGTCTTATGAGCCTCAATATCGGCGCCTAATCTGATCAATGAACGGTTCACTAAATACCCTATCCTCTTTGATCGGGTCTTATTATACTGGATCATAACGGTCTTTTCCAGATTATAAAGAAGGCGAGTTTTTCCTTTTTCGGTACCATCCACAAAGACATGACAACGATTAATTCGACTTTTAGTCGGCCTGATCCCGGCATAAGCAAACGAAACAGTGTAGGTTTGCTGATCACAGGTTATATCCTCCGGCCCATACTTGATTTCATATCGGCTGGGTGCGAGACCCACATCCACAAGAATCACCAGATCATTAGACCTTCTGCTTCTTTTTTTCATGTCCTTTAAATAATTAAACGTTTTAATGATCTTTCGGTATTCGATGGCGGCTTCACTTCCTCGGCCTTCCATTTCATAGATCAAGGCTGAAACGTACCTTGAGAAGGGATTTTCCAGGTATTTCTTTTTGGCTCGCTCAACATAGTGGTTGATCTTATTGATAGCACGGTTTCTCTCAACAATGGCACCGGGAAAGTCCCCTCTGGATAAGTAAGCCAGGGCGAGATAGGGGCTGATTAACAGCATCTCATGGGGTTCGACCTCATATTCTTTGCCTCTTTCATGGGTGAAAAGGGTACTCACTTCTTCACGGATGGATAGGGTGTCTTCTATTTTGAGGAAGCGTTTTTCAGCAGTTTGAAGATCTTTAATGGCCTGATCGTAGTTTCCATTGGCTAATGCCACTTTGCCCCGTTCCAGGAGGGTTAAATAATAATCCCGATTTTTAGGGCCCCCACTCCGTTTCACCAGCTTGTCTGCCATGATATAAGCCTGTGAGAAAGAACCTTTACGATATTCCTGAAGCATATTGCGGGTGGACTGATCATAGGGTTTGGCTCTAAGTCCGGCACAAGAGACGAATCCATTAAATGTGAACACGACAAAAAGAGCTATTCTAACGTGTTTCATCTTGTTACCCTGTTGATATAATGATCTAAGTGTACTTTATTGGTCGTGATAATAAACCGATTATTTTACCGCCTGTAGGGGCGACCCACCGGGTCGCCCCTACAGGCCTATCACTAAAGGTTATTTCAAATAGATTTCACTTAAATATCCAGGTTCTTGGCTTTATTGGCATGGGCCTGAATGAACTGGCGTCTAGGCTCCACCTTATCCCCCATCAGGATGGAGAAGGTTTCATCTGCTTCCACAGCATCTTCCACGGTGACCCGCATCATACTTCGCTTTTCAGGATCCATAGTGGTTTCCCATAACTGATCAGGGTTCATCTCACCCAGCCCTTTATAGCGTTGAATATATACTTTGTCACGGTTTTTTATGGTGGACAGGATTTCATCCCGTTCTTTGTCATTGTAGGCGTATTGCACGGATTTGCCGTTTTGGACTTTATAAAGGGGGGGCATCGCGATGTAGATATGATTTTTCTCAACGATCTCTGTAAGATAGCGATAGAAGAAGGTCAAGAGAAGCGTACGAATGTGAGAGCCGTCCACATCAGCATCTGCCATGATGATGATCTTGTGATACCGTAATTTCTCATAATTGAAGTCCTTACCCATGCTGGTCCCAAGCGTAGCTATGACGGGCTGGAGTTTTTCGTTCTCTAAGACCTTTTCGACACGGGTTTTCTCTACATTCAGCATTTTCCCCCATAAGGGGAGGATAGCCTGAAACTCTCGACTCCGTCCCTGTTTGGCACTCCCTCCCGCTGAGTCTCCCTCTACCAGATAGAGTTCACAGAGTTCCGGGTTCTTTTCGCTGCAGTCCGCCAGCTTTCCTGGGAGAGAGTCCCGATCCAGATAGCCCTTTCTTACGGCGTCTCGCTTGGACTGGGCGGCTTTTCTGGCACTATAAGCCGATATACATTTCTCTAATATCTTCTTGGCGGTTTGGGGGTTTTCCTCTAAAAACGCCCTAAGCCCTTCATTCATAACAGATTCCACGATTCCCTTCACTTCACTATTCCCTAATTTACCCTTCGTTTGCCCTTCAAATTGAGGATTCCGATGTTTGATACTGATCACAGCCGTCAGTCCCTCACGAGTGTCTTCCCCTTCCAGATTGTCTTTCAGCTTCTTATCCAGACCAAACTTCTTGATAGCCTCATTAATGGACTTGGTGAGGGCACTTTTAAATCCTGATAAATGCGTTCCACCCTCAGCTGTATTGATATTATTCACGTAGGAATAGATGGTTTCCTTGAATCCATCATTGTATTCAATAGCGATTTCCACGTCCACATCGTTTTTAACGGCCTCTATATAGATGGCTTTCGGCTGAATGGGCGTTTTGGACTCATTCAAGTATTCAACAAAGGATACAATCCCCCCCTCAAACTGGAACTCATGCTTCCTGATTTCCTCCTCTCGCTCATCCACAATAAGAATCCGAATACCCTTATTCAGGAAAGCCAGTTCCCGAAGGCGTTTAGAGAGGGTATCAAAACTAAAGACAAGGATCTCAAAGATCTCATGATCCGCTTTAAAGACGATCTTGGTCCCCGTGTGGGAGGCATCACCGATTACTTTTACCGGCTCAAGCACTTTACCACGCTCATACCGCTGATAATAAACCTTGCCATTTCTCATCACATAGCCTTCACACCACTCAGAGAGAGCATTCACCACCGAGACACCCACTCCGTGAAGTCCTCCAGACACTTTATAAGCATCATTCTCAAACTTACCCCCCGCTCCCAGTCGAGTCATCACCACTTCCAATGTGGATGTCCCTGTCTCACTATGGATATCAACGGGAATCCCTCTTCCATCGTCCTCAACGGTAATGATATTGTCCTTTCCAATGTGGATGGAGACATTCTTGCAGTAGCCGGCTAAGGCTTCATCGATACTGTTATCCACCACTTCATAGACCAGGTGGTGCAATCCCCTGATGTTGGTGTCACCGATATACATACCAGGACGGATTCTCACATGTTCTATTCCTTCTTTAATCTGTACCTGATCGGCATTATAAGCGTTTTCTTCGTTTAATAGGGCGTCTGACATTAACTTTTCCTCTTATTGTGTTTTAATACGTTTGTGTATAGGTGGCTGAGATCGCCACGAAGGTCTTTATCTTTTATCTCAGAAAGATTCCCGATGATCTGTTTTTCATCATCAGCGTCTAACAGGATCCCTTCAGTTGGGTCTATATCCAAAACCTCTGGAAGGCTATCCTCATGGATTATTTTGGCCACCTGGAATCTGAGCTTACGGATGGCAGGATATTTTAGCTTCTGGTTAATTCTTTCTATAATTTCATGACTCATAAAAGTCAGCTGATGGGCGTGTGTGGGGGATTCCACATGAATAAACAGCTCGTGACCCATGACTTTGAAGGCTTTTGAACAGCTTTTAATGGCCTCATCGGGGGAATGATTGTATATATGGACGGCATTGGCTTCCAGCAAACGAGATCGCCAGTTCTTCCTATGAATATATTCCATCACAATCTGATTGAGCTTTTCAGTCTCTCGATTAGAGGTATATTTAGGTTTCTTCATGACTTAATTCCTTTAAGTGATGGGAAATAATGATGAAAGGTGAGGTATTCGCTGATCTTTAGGATGATCCAGGCTTTATGGATCCCCTTATAGTGGGTCAAAAAGCCGGACCATGAATCTATTGTGAGTCTTGAGTCCTCTAGTGTTCCTTGCCCCGATGATAGAAATATAGTAAAAAATACGGCTAATACCAACTGATTTTCCTAGTAATAAAACTCTTGGTAATAACTCCCTGTAGGGAATTGATTAAGAATCTGTCGAATTAACAGCAATTTGTAGGGGCGGGTTTGAAACCTGCTTCTACAAATTGCTGTTAGGTAGCAAATTAGTGTTTCCACAATTAGGTGAAAAAGATTAATGGAACACTTTCTTCATTCATCAGGAGGCCTTGGATAAGCGTAGCGCAAAGATACTGCCCTCGCTGGAAGAGCTTTCTATCCATATTTTTCCCCCGTTTTTTTCGATAAGTTCTTTGCAGAGAATCAGTCCCAGACCACTTCCTTTCTCGTGGTCGGTGCCGGTAGTACTGTGATATTGATCAATTTGGAACAGCTTTTCCTGATCCTCCCGGCTTATCCCAACCCCTGTGTCTTTGATAAACATTTCTATCCACTGATCCAAATCCTCTGAAAAGACCCTAATCTGTCCACCTTTTGGGGTGAACTTGATCCCATTAGTAATTAGATTCTGTAGGATAGAGTGAATCATGTTCTGATCAGCAAAAACACGCGTGCCGTTGGGAATCTCGCAGGAGATATGGATGTCCTTTTCTTCAGCACGGTTTTTCAAAAGACGTATACAATCTTTAGTAACAGCATCTAATGAAATATCCTCTGGCTCAAAAGGCATTCCACTCATTTGTATTTGTCCCCATTGCAAAAGCTTCTCAAGCAATTGATATAAATGCTTGCTACTCTCATAAATGGACTTAATGGATTCCTTTATATCCTCAGGCTCCAGCCGATCCATTCTTGAGAACAATAACTCAGACAATCCCAGAAGTCCATTGAAAGGGTCTTTGAGGTCATGAGACAGGATAGAAAAGAACTTGTCCTTTGCTTCGTTCAGCTCCTGAAAATGGTATTCCGACTTCCTCAGATCAGTATTCAGACGCTCCAACTCGAAGGCATACTCTCCCAAGGCTTTTTGAGTGGTGACTCGCTCGGTAATATCGTGGGCCACCCCTACAAAGGCAATCTCCCGACCCTTAGCATCTATCACAGTCGACTTAGAGAGGGATACAGGGAAAGCACTACCGTCTTTCCTTTTGTGATTGAACTCCGATCCGTTGTCACTGAACATTTTATCGAGTTGGCTGATGGCCAGTTCTTCTTTCGTCCATAGAATATGGCTATGTTTTCCTGAAATCTCATCTTCCTGATAGCCGTAAGTGTTGCAAAAAGCCCTGTTGGTGAAGATAATCTCGTCTTCCATGTTCACAATATACACACTGTCGCTAATGCTCATGAGAGCCCGTGACAGCATCCTCAGGTCTCTTTTGGCACGAGCATGGCCAATAGCGTTTTCTACCGTAACAGGGAGTAATTTGAGGTAGCGATATTCGGGATCTTTCACTATATAGTCATAAGCACCTGATTTCATGACATTGACGGCAATTTCTTCGTTTCCACTCCCCGTGACAACAATGACAGGAGTATTCTCGATCAGTTCAAATAGCTGTAAGCTTGTCCCATCCCTGAGTTCGTAATCCATAACGATCACATCGAAGGCCTTTGTCTTTAATGAAATGGTAGCTTCTTTGGTGGAAGCGGCGATAGCATAATCATATGGAAGATTGTCCTTTTCCACATAGCGAATGAATGCCATCTGGTCTATTTTACTGTCTTCAATCAGTAAGACCCTGTATTTTTCGTATTCCATAATTTTGGATTCCCTCCCACTTAGTCTCTCCCAGACGGGATTACTCTAAATCCTTTGCTTTGAAAACTCCCGCCGCCTGTAGAGGCAGACCCACGTGTCTGCCTCTGTGGAAGGGTGAACACATGGGTTC
>CAJXGR010000140.1 GCA_913053665.1 uncultured Spirochaetia bacterium | reverse complement strand
AAATATCCTTAACTCCATGATCCTTAAGAAGATGGCAGGCACTAATCAGGGTGGACCCAGTTGCAATCATATCATCCCCTATAAACACGTTCTGACCTTCCACATCTCCCACCAGCCTCATGCTTTCGATAGTACCAGGAACGGCGTAATTTCTTTCTTTATCAATGATGGCCAGGTCTGTCTTAAACTCGTTTGAGAAAAATCTCGCCCTCACGGCACTCCCCACATCGGGGGCTACCACAGTGAATTGGAGATCCGGATAATGTCTTTGAAAGTGATCAATAATAATCCTGGAGGCATGAAGGTTTTCAAACTTAATCCTTCTGAAAAAGCCTACAATCGCTTCAGCATGAACATCTACGGTCAGAACACGGATCGCTTGGGAGGTCTCCAGAAAACTGGCGATCAGCTTAGCCGTGATGCATTCCCTGGCTTTTTTTCTTTCTTGTCGAGAGTAGGGATATTGGGGAATGACAACAGTGATTTGATCCACATCCGACTGATACGCCGCGTCGATAGCAGTTAAAAGAGCCATGAGATTATCGTTAACACTTCGATCGCTGAGTGGATCATCCATATTTTGGAGGACATAGATGTCATTTCCTCTCACGTTCTCGTGGAGGATGGTTTTGACTTCCCCATTGGCAAACCACATCTCTTCGGATTCTATAAACTTGGGGATCAGTTCATCATCATAACTACTTTTCTCAAAAGCACTTAGAAGATGAGCAAATATGCGTTCTCCAAGGGCTTCTCCCGATTTACAGGCTAAAAGTGCAATTTTTCCTCTCTGATCCATAATGACCTATTTATAAAGATGATTTTTAAACAAAAAGATTCTATGTAAAATAATAGAATAATTGAAAGATAGCAAGCTTTTTTTATCTGGAAGTGCCATTTAAATGATCTGAACGATAAGGATGGGAAAAGACTGGATGAGATGGATGTATAGGAAAGGGATAAGCTATGGATACTAATAAAACCTTTAGTGAGAGGTGTTAGCAGGGACTGGGTGACCCAGTCTCTACCAACAGTTCAATAAACCCATCCGTTATGAGTTTATCACTAGTAAACCATCTACCCTCTAGATAAAAGAGAGAACGATGGTTAAAAGCCTTTTAGTACATGCCTCCAGGCATACCTCCGCCTCCCGGCATAGCAGGCATAGGAGCTTCATCTTCCTTGATATCAGTAATGAGTGTTTCAGTGGTGAGTAAGAGGGCGGAAACACTGGCGGCATTCTGTAGGGCTGAGCGTGTTACTTTCGCCGGATCCAGGACTCCTTCTTTCATGAGGTCCGTCCATTTTCCTGTTGCCGCGTTTAAGCCTTCATTACCACTTTTCCCTTTCGCTTGTTCCGCTATAACAGAGCCTTCAAAACCAGCGTTCTTGGCTATTTGCTTAAGAGGCTCTTCCAGAGAACGTTGAACAATACTAGCCCCTATAGCCTGATCGCCGCTTAATTTTAATGAGTCAATAACTGAGCTCACTCGGATCAGTGTCAGTCCGCCTCCTGCTACGATCCCTTCCTCAACAGCTGATCGAGTGGCGGATAAAGCGTCTTCTACACGGGCTTTCTTTTCTTTTAGTTCGATTTCAGTGGCGGCTCCTACATTGATCACAGCCACTCCCCCGGATAACTTGGCCAATCGCTCCTGGAGCTTCTCCCGGTCGTAGTCGGATGTGGTGTCCTCAATCTGATTCTTGATCATAGAGATTCGACCTTTGAGATCCTTTTCAGCACCTCCACCTTCCACTATCGTAGAGTTTTCTTTGTCGATGGTGATTCGCTTGGCAGACCCCAGAACCTCGAGTCCTACTTGGTCTAGCTTCATACCCAGTTCTTCTGAGATGACTTGTCCACCGGTTAAAACAGCGATATCTTCCAACATGGCCTTGCGGCGATCCCCAAATCCTGGAGCCTTAACAGCCACTGCGTTGAGTGTACCACGGATTTTATTCACCACCAGAGTGGCTAAAGCCTCTCCTTCTACATCTTCAGCGATGACAAGAAGGGGACGTCCACTCTGAGCTGATTTCTCAAGGAGAGGAAGAAAATCTTTCAGGTTACTGATCTTCTTTTCACAGATGAGAATATTAGGATTATCCATTTCGACGATCATAGTATCCGGGTTGGTGACCATATAAGGGGATAAGTATCCTCTGTCAAATTGCATCCCTTCAACAACTTCCAGGTAGGTCTCGAGGGATTTGGCTTCCTCAACGGTAATCACCCCGTCTTTTCCTACCTTGTCCATGGCGTCTGAGATGAGCTTTCCAATCTCAGGATCATTATTGGCCGAGATGGTAGCCACTTGAGCCACCTCTTCAGGCTTTGTTAATGCGACAGCCATGGTTTTAATCTTGTCTACACAGACTTTAACAGCCGCCTCAATGCCACGTTTTAGCTCCATAGGGTTTGACCCAGCCGCAACGTTTCGTAAACCGTCTTTGACAATGGCACAAGCCAGAATAGTGGCTGTGGTTGTCCCATCCCCTGCGACGTCATTGGTTTTGGTGGCCACTTCCTTAACCATCTGAGCGCCCATGTTTTCGTAGGGGTCTGAAAGTTCAATCTCTTTGGCGATGGTGACTCCATCGTTGGTGACTGTTGGAGCCCCAAATTTCTTATCAATAACAACATTGCGTCCCTTGGGGCCAAGAGTGACTCGTACAGCGTCTGCCAGCTGTTCCACACCCTTTAGCAGAGAACGCCTCCCATCTTCGCTAAACAATAATTGTTTTGCCATTTTTTTGCCCATCCTCCAATTTAATATGTGATAGTTTTATTCAAGTTAATAATTCTTGGACATCTTCTTGGTGAAGATGTTAATAATCCTAATCATGTACTCCTAGAGCGACTTTTTGACAGGTCTGAAAGCCATGATTTGATGTCATTGATCTACGGATGTATTCAGGACTTTTTTTATTTGAGTGACACCGATTGTAATGAATTAACTCTTTGAATTATTTGGGTTTATCATCATTTTCACTTATAGTGAAATTCGTTGCTATAAAATAATAAAAATGATATTTCTTGACAAGCCTTCACCCGTTTATTTTTTTATAAAAGGAATTCTAAGTGAATCCTTCAAAATCCTTTATAAGTGTCGAAATAAACAGTATGATCCTAGCACACAAAACCTTTGATTTGATCCCATTCTCCACATCAACTGCTGAAGGGAATATGGCCCTGGATGAAGTTCTATTTCAGAGCGTCTGCAAGGGAATACGACCATCCGTCTTCCGCTTGTACGCCTGGGATAGGCCAAGCATTAGCATCGGATACTTTCAGAAGTCTACCAGCCTGAATCTATCTCTCTGTAAAGCTCATCATGTCCCTGTGATCCGCAGGATGACAGGGGGGCGAGGTGTTTATCATCATAAGGAATTGACCTATTCCATTATCCTTAAGGGAAATAAATCCTTTGAAAAGCATAAAAAGAGAGTATTCAGGGAATTATCAGATATTATCTTATCAGGCCTTAAGGAAATAGGCATTGAAGGTGTGCTATCCTCCAGAACACTGGGAGAGGCCAAGAATCCCAACTGCTTTCAGACCACTTCTGTGTGTGAGATCATGAGTCCTAAAGGAAAAAAGTTAGTAGGCAGCGCGATGCTTGTTCAAAAGGGGACTGTCATCATGCAAGGGTCGATTCCGTTGAGTGACACCTATCAAAGGATTTCCAATTACCTCAATGGCTCAACCGATGTGGGATCTCAAGAAATAGAGGATTGGGTCATCGCACAGGGTGTGATCAACGCTTTTTTAACAGGTGTTCAAAGGAAAGTGACGTTAAATCCTTCAACACTAACTTCTTCAGAGGAAAAGGATGTAAGAGAACTTATTGAAAGCAAGTATCAAAGGGATGATTGGAACTTCAGACGGTGAGCTCCATTGGGTTGTCAGGTGGCAGGAGAATGATCAGGACAAGTTATTTCATGGCCTTTTTCTTTATTCACAGGTTAGATTTGTGAAATAAGCTGATCATAATCTGAGTGTGAGCCAGTCCAAAACCAATATATATCGTTACCCTCCAAATACCCCACGACCCGCCAGCCTTTAGATATTCTTACCGAGTAAAACGGTTTTGTCGGATGGACTTTTTTAAAATGAAGGCTTGTATGATTTGGGTTTTCTTTAAAAAGCTGATAACATTTTCTGGAGTGTTCTTGTACTTCCTTTGGCAATTTGCTGAAGTGTTTGTAATAATCACGATGAAGGAAAGATTTCATAGGTCCCCGAAGCCGCCCTCTACACATCCACCAGCTTTAATATCCTTTTGTATGGTCTTCTCTATTCTATCTAAAAAGGCCTGTGACTTAGGGGAAGCAACAAGATCATCCCATTTTAGCTCCTCGTAATATTCCAGTATTTTTTCTGCAACCTGCTGTTGCAAACCTTCTGGAAGTTTTGATACTTTATCTATCGCTTCAGCTAATAGTTTTGTCATCCTCAGACTCCTTATGATCCTGAACATACTGGTTAAAATATAATATGACACTTCGGCAAAAGCTTTTTAATCTTCTCTTTTTCTTTTGAACTCAGTGGGTTGCCGCGTAAGTATAGATATTTTAGTTTTTTAAGACGTCCTATCTCTTCTGGAAGTGTTTCTAACTTATTCCAACTTAAGTAAAGTGTTTCCAAGTTCTTAAGCCGGCCAATTTCTACTGGAAGCTGGCTGATATTAATTGATAGTATATAAAGCCATTCCAGGTTTTTAAGTTTAAATATTACTTTGGGTAGTTCATTGAGCTTATTCTTTTCCAAACGAAGTCTTCGTAGCTTCTTAAGCTGGCCAACCCCTCTAGGTAATGTATTAAGCTTATTCCCCCCTAAGTAAAGTGTCTCAAGGTGTTTAAGCTTATATATCTCTCTAGGCAGGGAACTAAGTTCATTTTCACTTAAATTAAGATATTTTAAGTTTTTCAGTTTGAACAATTCTTTGGGTAATACAGAGAATCCATTGCCTGATAAGCTTAAATATTTTAGATTATCAAGGTTACCAATTCCTTTGGGTAGATTATCAAAAGCACTGCTTAAAAGAAGCGACTGCAAATGTTTAAGCTTAAATATATCAGTTGGAATCTTTCTTGTATTTAGTTCTGATAACTCAAGGTCCTGCAGATTCTTAAGTTTGATTACTTCTGTGTAAAGCTTTTTTAAAGTTTGAGGTGATAGATGCACATTTGATAAAATAAGTTTATAGACCTTAAGAGGCTCTTTGAGAGCTTCTTTTAGGGAATAGTAGGTTTTAGCATTTTTTCTTTTATGGACTGTTGATAGTTTGCTGATTTTAGACTCTTTTGGTACTTGCTTTTCTTTGCTGCAGGACAGATGGGTGAATCCGATGGCTAAGAGAGTGATCAGGACAAAGGGTTTCATGGGGGTCTTCTATAGTAATTTATTATTTAGCCAGTATTTATGAAAGATCCAACTGGGTCTTGACCGCACTGACGATTTTTAGCATATCTTGATCGGCTAACACTTCTATCCGATTGAATAAACGTAATTTACTAACTGTCGTGAGTTGATCCGTCATGGCTTTGTAGGTTGTTTCTTTTATAGTGATATACGCTTCACTGGGATATAGACGATCTGTCCTGCTGGTGATGGGAACAACTTGAAGGCGGTTTAAATACTTATTTGAAGTGTCATTACTTATAATGACAGCAGGACGCTTCTTACGGATTTCTCCACCCAGTGAAGGATCAAAGTTCACCCACCAGACCTCACCCCTCCTCATGAATATCCCTAAAAGTTGTCTCAGACCACTCAAGAGCCTCAGACTCTCGCTCCCTATCCTGGGCCATCTCTTTATAGGCCTCTTCTAAAGCTGGTTTAATCACATGAGGTCTTAACAGGTTTTCAATAAATCGGCTGATTTTACCCGGACCCACAACCTGATACAATCCCGTGTAGACCTCTTCATCAATGGTAATAGTCAGTTTTTTTTGCATGGCTTTCCCTCATACGTATAGGATACGTATTGCAATGACTAAAGTCAAGTAGAATATCTAATGGGTCAGGACAAGGGGTTTCATAGGGGTCGCCTCAGTTTTCTATCCATTTATAGGTGCAAACAGCATTTGCCACATAGCTACTACTTTCTTTTTATCTTTAGGAGACCGTTTTCCTAAGCTTTTATCGATATCCGACTTTTCTAAACAAGTCACCTTAGCCAGCCGAATCCATGAGGGTTTCAAAAGCCCGCTGTTCTTCCAGTCATTGACCCTGCAATCACCCTGTCTATCTCTTTCCCTGGATGTAATGGGTGCTAAAATGATGTCTTGATCGCCAATGTCAAGAATAACCACAGCAGGACGCTTTTTTCTTAGGTCTTTCCTGGGATAGTGAAATTCGACCAGTATAATCTCACCCAATTCATAAGTCATCATAAACAGAGTCTTCCTCACCATAGGCTGAAAGAAGTTTCTTTTTAGAGGCCTCCATCCAAAGAAAATGATCTTCAGGCTCATCCGATTCATCAGGGACTGAAATAAAAACAATTTCTCCGGCTTTGCCACTTATCGGCTGGCTTAACTCTAAATGTGTTACATCAACAATCTTAGCCTTGATTTGCTTCATTTTATCCCTCCTGGTTTCATATCATTTTATTCCCTAGGATATTATAGACATTATTAATAATCAAGTCAAGATGAATCCATTTATACATCGGTCAGGACAAAAGGTTTTGCAAAGGGATGATGAAAAGAACTTGTCGTTACGATATATGTAATTTCTATCAATTCATTATTTTGGAGACCGTTATGTCAATTGAATTATTAAACAAAGCTTCAGAGAACAGGGATCTTAAGACAACGATATGCTTTATATCCCTATCAGCCATCCGATCAAACCCATCCCCCATAAGAAAGAACTTCTTGGAAGAGGCTATCATCGAACTCAGTGAGTCCATCTATCACATTGGACTGCTTCACCCTGTTCTGATCAAAAAATCCGGGGATCACTATGAAATTGTATCGGGTGAAAGACGCTTCAGGGCCTATCAATTGCTAAAGGATCGCTATCCAGGCGACTTCAATGGAATACCCTCTATCCTCATCGACTCGAAGCTGGATACAAGGGTCTTTTCATTGACCGAGAACATTCAAAGGGAGCCCCTAAGCATATTAGAGGAATCTGAGGCCATCTACTCTCTTATTGAAACAGTAAAAGATACCTATGGAGGTATCGGAAAGCTTTTAGGGAAAAGCAACGACTACATCGAGAATCGTATGCGGTACTTAAGGATACATAAGGCTTTAAAATCCCGTATCACATCGTTTGATCCCCCCGATACTTTCTATGAGGGATTCAATCGATTGGCTCTCTCAAAGGTCTTGACCCTAAAACCTCTTTTGTCCCACTGGACGGCAGAGGAATGTTATGAATGTCTAGTTGAGATCCTTGAAGGAGAGTTGAGTGTGAGGGAAATCAAAGGCAAACTCTGTGATCACCAAGGGAAACGGATGGAACGGAAAGAGGTTGTCAGTTCTCAACAAGGATCTATAGCATTACAAAAAGAGACTAAGGAATTACCCGTTCCCATAAAGATCTTCAGCCCTCAAATCAATAAAATCCCTGGTGACAAAGGGATGATCATGGATAAGGATCTTTGGCCGTCTCTTTTAGAGTCCATTCAAAAAGGGTTCAAGGTAAACATTATTGAAAAAGACTTATTCCAAAAGGGTCTAAACGACTTGATCCATCAATACGGAGTGCCTCAGCATAGGTGACAACCTTTTAGTATAGAAATGGGATTATTCTCATTGACAGGGTGAGAAAGAATACTTATTTTTTCTTGTGAATGATCATTTTTCTGTCTACCATGAGGAGGTGATTTAAATGCCAAACATAAAAGAAATCGTTATTTCATTAATAAATGAACTGCCTGAAGATTCATCATTAGAAGACATTATGGAACATTTATATGTCAAACAAAAGATATTAAAAGGACAAAGACAACTTGAAGCAGGCCAGTTTTATACCCATGAAGAAGCCAAGGAAATCATGACTGAATGGTTAAAGTAAAA